>JAIOQD010000289.1 GCA_021413595.1 Bacteroidota bacterium
GGTCATGCGAAGTAAACAGTGCAATGTGTTTCCAGTCTTTTAATGCATTATTAAATGCGGTGATGGATTCTAGATCCAAGTGGTTGGTAGGTTCATCCAATATCAAACAATTTGCATTGGTCAACATCATACGGGAAACCATACAACGAACTTTTTCACCTCCTGAAAGCACATTCGATTTTTTAAATGTCTCTTCCCCTGAAAATAGCATTTTTCCTAAGAAGCCACGGATATATGTTTCATCTTTATCCTTCGAAAACTGACGCAACCAATCAATTAAATTCAGATCATCAGTGAAAAATTTAGAATTTTCGTTCGGTAAATACGATTTTGTGATCGTACCTCCCCATGTGCAGCTCCCTGAATCTGCACTGATTTCATTCATTAATATTTCAAAAAAGGTAGTAATGGCAATGTGTTCCTTCGAAAGAATAACTACTTTATCACCTTTGCTTAATGTAAATGTAATGTTCGAGAAATAAGAAGCCCCTTCAGGTGAGCGTTTAGCAAGGTTTTCAACAGTAAGCAACTGATCTCCGCAATCGCGTTCCGCCTTAAAAATAATACCCGGATATTTTCTTGCACTTGGCTTAATATCATCGATCACTAATTTTTCCAACAATTTTTTACGGCTGGTTGCCTGGCGCGATTTGGAAGCATTTGCACTGAATCGTTCAACAAAGTCCTGCAACTCTTTGCGTTTGTCCTCTGTTTTTTTATTCTGGTCGGAACGTTGACGTAGCGCCAATTGGCTGGATTCGTACCAAAACATATAGTTACCGGTATAAACCGAAATTTTATTAAAATCAATATCCGCAATGTGTGTACAAACAGCATCCAGGAAGTGACGATCGTGAGACACAACAATAACTGTGTTTTCGAAATTGGCTAAAAAGTTTTCCAACCAGTTAATCGTCTCCACATCCAAATCGTTGGTAGGCTCATCCAATAATAATACATCAGGGTTACCGATTATCGCTTGCGCCAACAACACACGTACCTTTTCTTTACCATTAAGCTCACTCATTAATTTATCGTGATAGCCTTCTTTTACTCCTAAATCGCTCAATAAATTGGCTGCTTCACTTTCGAAATTCCATCCATCCATTTCCGCAAATAAATTCTCCAGTTCGGCTGCTTTTACACCATCAGCATCACTAAAATCAGCCTTTGCGTATATGGCATCTTTTTGCTGCATAATGCCCCAAAGTTTTTTATTGCCCATCATTACCGTTTGTAATACAGGAAATTCATCAAAAGCAAAGTGATTTTGACTTAATACGCTCAAACGTTCACCAGGAGTGATAGAAACCTGTCCGGTAGTAGGTTCAATTTCTCCGGAAAGAATTTTCAGGAAAGTGGATTTTCCCGCGCCATTAGCGCCAATTACACCATAACAATTGCCGGGGGTGAATTTTATACTTGCTTCGTCAAATAATACACGTTTACCATAACGTAAAGAAAGATTGGATACTGAAATCATTTTATTTTTGTTGTTTACTGATTTTTGGAATTATTACTTATTTGGGCGTTCCACTTTCAGAAAAGAATTGGCGGGCTCTACGCTTCAATCTTTTCTTAAACAAGAAAAGGATTTACGCTGTAATCCTTAACGCAACATTCATATTGAAAGAGCCATGAATACATTGCATGGGGGATACAAAGGTAGTAAATTTTTTGCAAATATAGAGGATGGATTTATTCGATTTCGTGCTTAACCATCAATTTTCTCTTTTCAGTTCAAATGTTAATATAGAATTTCACGAATTAATGGTGCTTTTTAGTGCGCCTGTTTTGTGTTTGGAAGTTGTTGTTTGTTATTGTCCCTCTTACTGGCTATTAATACTATTGTATTATCGAAAAGTCAAAGGTGCTGGATAATTGTGTGGGTAATTTTGATTGAAAATTGTTAACAATGATAAATATTTTACTCATAATGTCTTATACTCTCTTAGGAGAAAAGCAAAATGAGAAAATTGTTTTGAATTTTAAATGAATGGGTTATGAAAAAAATTCCACTTTTTGTTTTTTGTTTTTTAGGTCTTAATGTTTATGCACAGCAATGGCAATGGGCCAAAAAGATAAATTCAATTTCTGCATTTGACCAAAATTGTATCGTTGCAGATACATCAGGAAATTACTATTTGGCTACATCTTATGGATGTAATTCTGGTGCTTGTTCGATTGGAATTATCGTTTCTAAATACGACAATAACGGATTATTAATTTGGAGTGACAATTTAATAATGCCTTCCCAAAACACTTACCCCTATTATGTTCCTCATGGGAAATTGAAAATTAAAGGCCATTACCTATATCTTACTTGTCAGTTTGCAAATTCAGTATTTTTTAATGATACTTCTATCATTTCAAAAGGAAAACAAGATATAATTATTGTAAAATATCAACTTAATGGAGTTATTCAAAAAATTAAAACCATAGGAGGAATTGATGAGGATAATCTCAACGACATTTATATTGATAACGAACAAAATATTTATTTAATAGGAAGTTTTATAAATTCCTGTTTTTTTAGCCCAGATAGCCTTACCCATTCAAAAGGAAGAGAGGATCTTTTTGTTGCGAAATACAATCCCAACGGAGATTTAACTTTTTTTAAGCAAGCATGGAGTTTGGATACCAGCCTTAATTTTATTTTTACAGATTATGTAAGGGGAGCAAATGTTGTTGTTAATTCTGAAAAGGAAATTATTTTAACAGGTTCATATAACAAGGGGCTAGTCATGGACTCAATTATTGATAACTATATTAATGATGACGGATGGAAAATTTTTATTTTAAGAATTGATTCCATCGGAAATTTAACTGCTATATATTATCCACCAAGTTTATATCAAAGTTCTAGTCTTTCTAACATTTTTATCAATGAAAATGATGACATTTTTCTTTTACGAAACTCTTGGTTCGCACATGGAGGTGTAAATTCAATTAATAAATACAATTACAATGGCACAATAACATCATTAATTGATACATTTAGCTCAGATACAGAACATAATAATATTAATGGTTTTTTGTTTGATAATAAAGAAAATCTCATCTATATTGGCTCTTGTAACAGTCCTTATGGAACAGTGCCAATCAATATGTTTTATG
>JAIOQD010000296.1 GCA_021413595.1 Bacteroidota bacterium
TCATTTAACAGTATTACCGGCAATTGTAAAAAATCAAACTTTAACAATTTGTTCAGGGCAAAGTTTAGCCGTTGGAACTCACACTTATACATCCAGTGGCAATTATACCGATGTATTAACTTCGTATAAAAACTGCGACAGCACCGTTACTACACATTTAACAGTATTACCGGCAATTGTAAAAAATCAAACTTTAACAATTTGTTCAGGGCAAAGTTTAGCCGTTGGAACTCACACTTATACATCCAGTGGTAATTATACCGATGTATTAACTTCAGTTCATAGTTGTGATAGTATTGTAATCACTCAATTGTTTGTAAGTCAAGTAGATACGTCTGTTTCGGTTTCTTCCAATACCTTAACTGCTAATGCCGTTTCAGCTACATACCAATGGATAAATTGCAACAATGGTAATGCTCCTGTTACAAATGAAACCAACCAAAGTTTCACAGCATCTGCAAACGGTAATTATGCGGTGATTGTGAATCAAAATGGTTGTTCTGACACTTCATCCTGCTATAATATAATTCATATCGGTATAAAGGAAAATAGTAGCGCCTCCTTTTTTAATATTTATCCTAACCCTTTCACTTTTCAAACGACCGTTGAATTTTCTCAAGAACAAAAAAACACCAATCTGAAAATTTTGGATGACTTAGGTAAAGAACTAAAATCTATAAACTTCAGCGGTAAAAAAATAATAATCGAAAAAGGAGAGTTGCCTCCCGGAATTTATTTGGTACAAGTAAAAACTGAATTAGGAATTATTTCAAAGAAAATTATAATTAATAAATAGGATGAAAAAAATATATGTATTGATTGTTATAAATTCTCTAATTATCAGCCTTCAGGCTCAAAATTTTGATTGGACAAAAAGAGAAGGACAATCTGAATATGATTATGGATATGGAATAGCAAATGATGTTGCAGGAAATATTTATGTTTCAGGGAAATACGAAAGGAATGCAAATTTTAGCGGAACAATTTTGCCTCTTCAGGGAAACCATGATATTTATTTAGCAAAATACAGCCCAACCGGTACATTAACTTGGATACGAACTGCCGGAGGCGTAAATGGTGATTATGCCCATGCTCTTGCTTGTGACGGATCGAACTATGTATATATTGCCGGTGAAATTGAAGGCGTTGGAACTCAAATAAAATTTATTGGTTCTCCAATAACATTGATCTCAAAAGGAATTAATGATGCTTTTTTTGCCAAATACGACCTCAATGGGAATTTGATCTGGGCAAAAAGTGCGGGTGGAACTGATGACGATGAAGGCTTAGGGATTACGTATGATAACGCTGGGAATGTTTATATATGTGGTTTTTTTAGCAGTACCGCAACGTTTGGATCAACTACAATTAATTCACAAGGAGGGAGGGACATTTATGTTGCCAAATATGATATGAATGGGGTATTTCAATGGGTGCGAACCGCAGGTAGCTCCGGGAGAGATGAAGCGAAGGCTATTAAGTGTGATGCAACAGGAAATATTTATGTATGTGGGATGCATTCTAAGCTGCAGTTTTTGGATCACAAACGTTAAACGCTCCCAATGGGTATTTTAACACCTTTATTGCAAAATATTCACCTGATGGAACATTAACATGGGTTAAAACTGCCGGAGGGGATTATGATGATCTCGCATGGGCATTAACGATAGATAATTCTAATAATATTTACATCACCGGTGAATTTAATGCTTATGCTCTTTTTAGTGGTACTCCACTTATTACTACTGGAAGTAATAATGTTTTTGTTGCATGTTATGATGCATCAGGAAATATGCAATGGGTAAAAGGTGCCGGAGGGCCAGGCATTGACAGGGCGCGAGGAATTGGTACTGATGGTACAAATCTTTATATTACAGGTCAGTTTGATTCAACTGCCACATTCGGTTCCTTCTCAGTTTCAGGAGTAGATCATAACGAAATTTTTATAGCAAAAATAAGCAATACCGGCAATTTTCAGTGGGTAACAACCGTTGGTGGCCCGGTTGATTCTGTTGAAGATCTTGGCTACGAATCCGGAATTGGTATTTGTGCAGAAGCCTCGGGTAATATTTATGCTACGGGAGCTTTACTAAATGGAGGGGTATTTGGCCCCAATTCCTTTACTCCTTATAGCAGGGTAGATGTTTTTGTGAGCAAAATTTTACAAAATATTGATCCACCAATTTGCTCAAGCCCATCCAACTTAACCGTAATGGTTAGTGAATCGGCCTCATTTACCGTTTCAGCCACAGGAGGCGCTCCTTTTAATTATCAATGGCAAAAAAACGAAGTAAATATTACTGGTGCAACTTCTCCATCGTATTCAATTACTAATACTCAATATACTCATGCGGGACAATACAGAGTGATCGTATCAAGTATTTATGGAATAGATACAAGTACTGCTGCAATGCTCACCGTTATTCCTTATAATGCTGCTCCAGTTGCATCAATTATTACGCCTTTCACCGGAACTTTTTATCATGCCGGAGATGTTATTAATTTTTCGGGAAGTGGAACAGATACAGAAGATGGGACTTTGGCTGCTTCCGCTTTTCAATGGAGAGTTGATTTTTACAAAAATGATACTAATTTTACCCAAGGTCCAATTATCGCACCTGGAATTTCATCCGGTTCATTTGTTGTTCCAAATACAGGAAATCCTTCAGCAACTGTTTTTTACAGGCTGAAGTTAATTGTAACTGATTCAAATGGATTAAATGATACTGCCTTTGTTGATATTTTACCAATTACCTCCACCATAACTATAAATACGCAACCTTCTGGATTACAGATTACTTTTGACAGCGTACCCCAAACAACTCCATTTTCAACCCTTACTGTTGAGGGATTACAAATACATATTGGAGTAGTTTCTCCGCAAATTAAAGTTGAATTTGCTTATGCCTTCAGCAATTGGCAACATGGAGGATCGGATACCCAAACAATTTTGGTTGGCCCCGGAGATAGCTCATATACAGCTGTTTATAACAGTACCGGCCCGGCTTGCATTGCCTCAGGTTTAATTGAGAGGCAATTTTGGGCTAACGTAATGGGAAGTTCCTTAGCGAATGTTCCTGTAAATACTATTCCTACAAGCACCAGCAACTTAACTATTTTCGAAGGACCTTCACAGGTCGCTGATAACTATGGTAGCCGGATAAGAGGATACATCTGTCCACCAATAACCGGAAATTATATTTTTTGGATTGCGAGTGACGATAATAGTGAGTTGTGGTTAAGTATAGATGATCTTGTTGCAAATAAAGTAAAAATTGCTTCTGTATCAGGTTATACATCATCAAGGGAATGGACAAAATACTCAACCCAGCAATCCATTCCTATAAGCCTTATTGCGGGAGCGAAATACTATATTGAAGCAATACATAAAGATGGATCTCAAGGAGATAATTTAGCTGTTGGTTGGCAACTTCCAAATAGTGTTTTTGAAAGGCCAATACCGGGCATTAGGCTTTCTCCTTTTACTATTCCTTTAACTGCAAGTATTACATCTCCAATAAATAATAGTTTTTTTAATGGAGGTACCACAATAACTATCCAAAGCTCTGTAACAGGTGAACCAGGAACAATACAAAAAGTGGAATTTTTTGCAGATTCAATAAAGCTTGGTGAAGACATAACAAGTCCTTATAGCATTTTATGGAATAATGTAAGTCAGGGAAACTATCAACTTACTTCCAAGGTAACGGCTAGCGGAAATGCAATTGCTGTGTCACCAAAAGTAAATATTTTTATAAATCCGGTTGGCTGCACTGCAGCAGGTACAATTTCAAGAGAAGTATGGAATAACATCAGTGGTGGATCCATAAGCGCTATTCCGTTGAGTACAACTCCAAGTTTAGTGGAATCACTTTCTCTTTTTAAGTCACCTTCAAATGTGGCAGATAATTATGGTCAGCGGATAAGAGGTTATATTTGTCCGCCTGTAACTGGTAATTATATTTTTTGGATTGCAAGTGATGATAATAGTGAATTGTGGTTAAGCACCAACGACAATCCGGATAATAAACAAAAAATTGCTTCAGTATCGGGATACACTTCTTCCAATCAATGGACAAAATATACTTCGCAACAATCAATTCCAATAAACCTTACAACCGGGCTTAAATATTACATCGAAGCTTTACATAAAGAAGGGGGGCAGGGTGATAATTGCGCTGTAGGATGGCAACTTCCAACTGGAATTTTTGAAAGACCAATTCCTGGTTCCCGCCTTTCGCCTTTTGTTGCTCCTTTAATAGCAACTATTGTATCTCCATCAAATAACACTTCTTTTAGTGTAGGTTCTGATATTGTTATTGAAGCCATCACATCAGGTGGTACAGGTATAATACAAAAAGTAGAATTTTTTGCTGCAACAACCAAGCTTGGTGAAGATTTAACCAGTCCTTATAATTTTACATTGAACAACGCTACAGCCAAATAATAGTTTTTTTAATTCCGGCTCAGCCATTACTATTCAAGCACTTGCATCAGGTGGCACCGGGCCAATACAAAAAGTAGAATTTTTTTCCGGTACAACCAAGCTGGGGGAAGATCTAACCAGCCCCTATAATTTTATCTGGAACAATGTTATTGCTGGTAGTTATTCGATTACGGCAAAAGCAACTGATAGTGTTAATATTTCTGCTATTTCACCAATAATTAATATTTTAGTTATCAACCCACCTGTTGCAACAATTACAAGTCCTTCCAACAATACAAGTTATCCGAGTTCAGACAATATAACTATTAATGCAACTGCAACATCTAGCGGAGGGAGTATTGTTAAAATCGAATTTTACCAAGGAAGTGCTAAAGTGGGTGAAGACCTAAGTGCTCCATATAGTTTTACCTTGATGAATGTAAGTGCCGGAAATTATACAATAAAAGCAATAGCAACCGACAACATTGGCCAGGAGGGTACTTCGCAGGAGGTAAACATTATAGTAACCACCTGTTCAACTCCTCTAATTACACCATTAGGTTCTTTAACAATATGTTCCGGTTCAGTTACTTTACAAGCAAACACAGGTTCAGGCTTTTTGTATCAATGGAAAAAGAATGGGGTTAATATAACAGGTGCTACAAATTCTGCTTTCTTGGTTACTACAAGTGGCAGCTATCAGGTGAAAATTATTCAAGGTTCTTGTATATCATGGTCGGCACCGGTTATGGTGAAAATACAGAGTGGGTTAAATGCAACCATTACTCCGGGTGGTTCAACAACATTTTGTTCCGGTGGAAATGTGAAATTATTTGGTAGCACTTGTACAGGTAATACCTATTTATGGAAAAAAAATGGTTCTGCCATTCCCGGTGCAACCGCTGATACATACACAGCTACAACTTCCGGAAATTATCAATTGCAGGTAACAAAATCCGGTGTTAATGCCTGGTCATCCTTGGTAACTGTTACTGTAAATGATTGTAGAGAATTAGAAACAATTCCAATTGCAGAAAACAATCAGGATCAACTAACAGATTCTATAAAAACATTTCAGATGAAAGTATATCCTAATCCCAATACAGGGCTTTTTACAATTGAGCTCAATATGCTATTTATTAATGAAGAAAAAGTAAAGTTGCAGATAGTGAATATATTAGGTCAGGAGGTTTATCATAAAGGCTTGGTTGCTACAGATGAGAATATTAAAGAAGTTGTAGAACTGGATAAATCTCTTCCTCCGGGAATTTATATTCTACAAGTTACAATTGGAAATAAAATAGAAAATACGAATATGATTTTGGTAAGGTGATAGTATATATTTTCTAATTATTGTATCAGTTTAAATCTTAATCAAATCAAATCAAATACAGTATGAATACTATTATTCTTCGCACATATTTCGACAAGCTCAATATGACCTCGTGCACGGTCAGTCTATGCCTGTAGAAGACATTGCGTTGGCTCAACAAACAAAAAATTAAAATTTAAACGGTTATAAAATCATAAAAAAATCATGAAAAATATTTGTAAAATTATTATTGTATTATTTCTGTTTGGAAATGAACTTTTAGAAGCTCAAACTACGTTACCGGGTTTTCAATGGACCAAGCGTGATGGTGAAGGTCAATACGACTATGGATATGGTATTGCAACTGACAGTGTAGGAAATGTATATGTAGCCGGCAAATTTGAAATGGACGCAAACTTTGGTGGAACCACTTGGGTAAAATGTGCGGGCAACCATGATATTTTTGTTGCTAAATACGACCCCTTAGGTAATTTTTTATGGGTACGAACAGCCGGTGGTGTTTGGGGGGATTATTCCCGTGCTATAAGTTGTGATGCAGCGGGGAATGTGTATATAACCGGAGAAATAGAAATGAATTGCGAATTTTTTGGTTCCGGAATTATACTTTATAGTCATGGCGATAACGATGTGTTTGTTTGTAAATACAACACGAATGGAGATATGCAATGGGCAAAAAAACTTGGAGGAGGCCCCAAAAGTGATAGAGGATATGGGATAACGCATACGAATGATGGCGTATATGTCACGGGGAATTTTCAATTAACATGTGTTTTTAATGAAAATATTACGATTACTCCAAAAGGAGCATACGATATATTCGTTGCTAAATATTCTCTAAATGGCGATTTTCAATGGATAAGAACTGGCGGTGGTACAGGTAATGATGAAGGCTGGGCAATAAGCAGTGATCCGGCAGGGAATGTATATGCTACGGGCTATTTTTCCGGTTCTGCAAATTTTAGCGGTAAAACTATTTCAAGTTCAGGCGGAGCTGATATTTTTATTGCTAAGTATAATTCGGATGGTACTCTGATATGGGTTACTAAAGCGGGTGGTTCGGGAAATGATTACGGAAGAGGTATTACTGTTGATAAGTTAAGTCGGATATACATAACCGGAGGTTTTAGAAGCCGATGTAATTTTGGTTCAATACGACTTACAGCTTCCGGTTCGAATGATGATATTTTTATTGCAAGTTATAATTCTTCCGGTACTCCGGTTTGGGCAAAAAGAGCCGGTGGTAGTTCAGGTGATATTGGTAAAGCAATAGCTGTTGATCCTTCTTTCAATATAACTATTACAGGATATTTTGGCGGTACGGCTACTTTTGGAAATACCAATATTACTGGTATAGATGGGTCGGAGATTTATTTTGCTTCCTATGATGCATCAGGAAATTTCAAGTGGGTGCTTAAAGCAACTGGAGTAACTGATGCCCCAAGTTCCGGAGGCCTTTCGGAATCGGGATTATCCATAGCTACTGATAGGTGGAATAATGTTTTTGCTTCGGGCTGCTACCGTTCAAATTCTACTTTTGGTACTACAACACTTGCAGCATGGGATCATACAGATATTTTTACTACAAAAATCGGAATAACCAATACGAAGCCGAAAGCTACTATTATTTCTCCTATTTCTGGAACACTTTATCGTGGAGGTGATAATATAATTTTTTCAGGGAATGGTACAGATGTGCAGGATGGTAATTTGCCCGCCAGTGCTTATAGTTGGAAAGTGGAGTTTCAAAATGGTACTCAATTTATTCCAGGACCTTCCATTTCTTCGGGAATAAAAAATGGTTCCTTCATTATTCCAACCACCGGAGAAGCTTCCGGTAATGTTTTTTATCGATTAACGCTTGTAGTAACAGATATTCAAGGATTAAAAGATACAACTTTTGTAGATATTTCCCCTCGGATATCTACCCTAACTTTGATGTCTCAACCTACAGGACTTCAGTTGCTTTTAGATGGACAGCCACGAACTACTCCTTATTCTGTGTCAACTGTATCGGGCATGACACGTGTTTTAGGGATTACCAGTCCCCAAACATTAAATGGCATAAGCTATGTGTTTGACCATTGGTTTCATGGAGGAAATGCTTCTCAAAATATTGTAGTTACTGATAGTAATAAAACATATACAGCTATTTTTAATGCAAGTGGTGTAGGTAACAGCTGCATATCATCCGGCACAATAAGCAGGGATTTTTGGGCTAATTTTACAGGCTTAATAACCGATCTACCTGTAAATACAACTCCTACAAGTACCACCCAGTTAACACTATTTGAGGGCCCTTCACAAGCAGGTGATAATTACGGTAGCCGAATAAGAGGATATATTTGTCCGCCTGCAACGGGTAATTATATTTTCTGGATTGCCAGTGATAATAAAAGTGAACTATGGTTAAGTACAAATGATCAACCTTCAAATAAAATAAAAATAGCATACGCATCTTCATATACCCTATCCAGAGAATGGACCAAATATCCTACTCAACAATCAAATCCAATAAGTCTTATTGAAGGAACAAAATACTATATAGAAGCTATACATAAGGAAGCTACCGAAGGAGATAATATAGCCGTTGGTTGGCAGTTGCCGAGTGGTGTTTTTGAAAGACCGATTCCGGGAACACGACTTTCTCCTTATGGTATTCCTTTAACATTAAGTATAAATCAACCTTTGAACAACAGTTCATTTAATTCAGGTTCAGTTATTTCTATTCAGGCCACTCCTTCAGGAGGCACAGGAACAGTACAAAAAGTGGAATTTTTTGCTGGAACAACAAAACTGGGCGAAGATCTAACCAGTCCTTATAATTTTACCTGGAACAATGCCACTGATGGCAATTATGCGCTTACAGCAAAGACCAATGATACTGGTAATAATTCTGCCGTTTCAGCGGTAACAAATATTATTGTAACAAATCCCTTAACTGCAACAATAGGTGCTCCATTAAATAATAGCTCTTTTAATGTAGATTCTGCAATCACCATTATGGCCACAACATCAGGTGGCACAGGTACAATACAAAAAGTAGAATTTTTTGC
>JAIOQD010000297.1 GCA_021413595.1 Bacteroidota bacterium
ATACAATAAAGTAAATGGTTATTCCAACATTTTTGCGGTAGGTGATATCGCTTTAATGGAGGAAGAAAAATTCCCCAAAGGACATCCACAAATGGCACAAGTGGCGATACAGCAGGCACACTTGTTAGCAAAAAATCTAAAAAACGTATTATTGGACAAACCCCTAAAGCCTTTTACTTATAAGGACAGAGGAGCCATGGCAACTGTAGGCAGAAATAAAGCAGTAGCAGATCTGGTCTATTTTAAACTTCATGGCTTTATTGCCTGGATAGTGTGGATGTTTGTACACTTAATATCAATTGTAGGTGTAAAAAACAGGTTGTTCGTGTTCATTAACTGGGCCTGGAATTATGTTACCTATGATCAATCCCTTCGATTAATTTTTAAACAAAAAAGTAAAAACAAAACGAGTTTAGAAAAACATTTTTTAGAAAATACAATTGGTGTATTTAAAAGTTACAAAACACTTGCTGAAAAGGCCTTTGTCCAATTAAAAAGTGATGAGTACTTCCATTATCAGCCTACTGCCGAATCGAACAGTATTGCTGTGATCATAAAACATTTGAGCGGAAATATGATTTCCAGATGGACGGATTTTTTAACAACAGATGGCGAAAAATTGAACAGAAACAGAGATTTTGAATTTGTGGAGGCTCGCGAAACTAGAGAACAATTGATAGAATTGTGGAACAAAGGCTGGGAAACATTTTTGGATACACTTAATTCACTAAATGAAGATGATCTAATGAAAACGATCACCATACGTGCTGAAAAATTAACTGTAACCCAAGCGTTGAACCGACAAACGGCTCATTACGCCTACCATATAGGACAAATTATTTTCCTTGCGAAGCAAATTAAAAATACAGAATGGCAATCCTTATCTATTCCTAAAAATAAATCTCAAGAATTTTCCAAAGGTTTTTATCAGGAAACGATAAAATAATATGAGGAGTAATAAAAAACCAGATACATGAAATAGTTATAAAATAATTAGCTGGTTTAAACTAATGAACTAATTCTAGTATCTTTACAGCCATGATCACAATTATCATTATCGCCATTACAATACTCGTATCTATCATTTCAATGGATAATCATTCATTGAAAAATAAATTGATGTTTAACGCATATATGATCCATAAACGAAAGGAGTGGTATCGCTTTTTTTCGAATGGTTTGATACATGCAGATTGGATGCACCTGGCATTTAATATGTTCTCATTATATATCTTTGGTGGGAGTGTTGAGCAAATGTATCAAGACGATGATGTTTTCGGAGCCAAAGGAATATTATTCTTTATTCTGCTTTATGTTGGTGGCTTAGTAATGTCTTCTTTGTATTCGTATGAAAAACATAAGAACGATATTTATTATAATGCCTTAGGTGCCTCCGGAGCAGTATCAGCAGTGATCTTTGCATTTATAATCCTTGCCCCAACTCAAAAATTAATGTTATTAATTTTACCAATCCCTATCCCTGCATACCTGTTCGGATTAATTTTTTTGGGAATAGAATATTATATGGCAAAACGTGGCCAAGGCAATATTGGGCATGATGCTCATTTTTGGGGCGCAGTATTTGGTATCGCTTTTACGCTGATTTTAAAACCAAGTTTATTGCAATCCTTCATAGATCAAATAGTAAGATAAACTAAAATGGTGTAGTAGAAGACTCATTAGTTTTCTCTTTACTTAAAAGTAAATATGAAAAAAAACGAATTCAACAAACACAAACCTGTTCTTTTTGACTTGTTCTTCTCTGAAGAAAGAATTCGTAATTCGATGTAAGCATGAATAAAGCAATATTTTTAGACAGAGATGGAGTAATTAATGTGGAACGTGGCTATACACACAAATTAGAGGATTTTGTAATTTTACCTGATTTAATAGAAGTATTACAGCTGTTTCAGCGAATGGGATATTTGCTTATTATTGTTTCTAATCAAAGTGGTATTGCCAAAGAGTTATATAAACAAAGCGAAGTAGAAGTATTACACAAGTATTTAGTTGAAGAATTGAGCAATAATAATATCACTCTTTCTGAAATTTATTATTGCGTGCATCACCCTGATGTTGGTCGTTGCATTTGCCGTAAACCCGATTCATTATTTGTAGAAAAAGGATTGGCGCGTTTTAATATTGATGCAACAAGATCATATTTTATTGGTGACAAAGAACGTGATGTTGAAGCTGCAGAAAAAGCCGGAGTGAAAGGCATTTTAATTGAAGCCAATATTTCATTGAAAACTATTTTGGATCAAATAACAAATTAAAAAAATCAGCCCCGAACTTCTTAGAAAGCTAAGGTTTATTTATAAAAATCAAGGGCATCTATAGATAATAGATACGCCTATTAATAATTACGATGCAACAATTCATAGATCATAACGGAACTCATATAGCAGCTGACCAGCCTTTGTTTTCAGCCAATAACAGGGCATTTTGCTATGGCGATGCATTATTTGAAACCATACGTATCACTAATAATCATCCGCAATTTTTAAAAGAACATTTACAACGTTTATTAATTGGGATGAGTGTTTTAAAAATGCAGATTGACCCAATTTTTAATGAAATATTTTTTGAACATGCAATTTTAGAGCTTGCAAAAAAAAATGGTGTCACTTCTGATGGACGTGTTAAGCTTACGATTTATAGAAATCCCGGTGGTTTTTATACACCAGATGTTAATACTGTCTCCTACCTGATTGAAGTATCTTCATTGGAAACCAAAGGCTATGACCTTAATTCAAAAGGCTATACAGTGGATCTCTATACTGAACTAAAAAAATCACAAAGTGCTTTATCGGCAATAAAATCAGCTAATAGCGCAGTGTACGTGATGGCCGGTATTTTTAAAAAACAAAATTCTCTGGATGAATGTATATTGGTAAATGATAAAGGTATTATTACTGAAGCGATCAGTTCTAATATATTTGCTGTAAAAAATGGAGTACTATACACTTCACCTATTGCTGACGGCTGTGTTGATGGGGTAATGCGAAAAAAAATTATTGAAATTGCAAAGGCAAACCGTATAGCAGTATATGAATTATCAGTTATGCAAAATGTATTGTTAGGCGCTGATGAATTGTTTTTAACCAATTCCATCAATGGAATTCGATGGGTGGTAGCCTACAAACAAAAAAGATATTTCAATAATACATCAAAGAAACTGCTAGAAAAACTAAATGAATTAATCAAGAATTAGAAAATTAAAGAAATAGAGAATTGAAAAAGGAAAGGAATTAAAGAATATTTCAATGTCTTCCATTCTCCAAATCACAAAATCTTCAATTCTTTAACTTAAAAACATGGAAGCACTAAGAAATTATATCAACACAGTACGCCACGATTTTGCCAAACAAAAATTGGATGAACATGATGTATTTGAAAATCCTATTTTTCAATTTGCAAAATGGTTTGAAGAGGCCGTGGGGGCTCAGGTAATTGACCCTAACGCAATGACTTTATGCTCTGCCAGTAAAGCGGGAAAACCATCTGCAAGAATTGTATTGTTACGCAATTTTTCTGAAAGTGGTTTTGTTTATTATAGTAATTATAACAGTAGGAAAGGTTCTGAAATATCTGAAATAGTAGAAAATCCTAATTGTGCTTTATTATTCTTCTGGCCCGAATTAGAGCGACAGATACGTATAGAAGGAGTGGTGCACAAACAAACTCCTGAAGAATCTGATCTATATTTTAACAGCCGACCGAGGGAAAGTAAGTTAGGCGCTTGGACTTCCGAACAGAGCAAAAAAATTTTAAATCGGGAAGTATTAAATGAGGAATTTGAGAAACTTTCTTTACAATATCCGGATGAAAATATTCCTCGTCCTCCACATTGGGGGGGCTATTTGTTAAAGCCAAGTACCATTGAGTTTTGGCAAGGTCGTCCGAATCGATTACATGATCGGATTTTATATTCAATTGAAAATAATAATTGGAAAATTGAGCGATTGGCACCCTAACATTCTCAAATAGCTACAAACAAAAATCCCTCATTAAAAAATTTAATGAGGGATTTTTATTTGATTCTAATCAATTTATTCTGCTTTTTTAGCTGCTGCTTTTTTTGGTGCTGCTGCTTTTTTTGGTGCTGCATCCTTTTCAGTTGTCGCTGCTTTTTTCACTGCGGCTATTTTTTTAACAGGTGCTGCTTCTTTTTTAGCTGCCAAAGCTGCTTTAGCTTTCACTTTTTTTCTTGGTCTAAGAACCCCATGAGACCCCATAGTAATTTTGCCTTTACGGCTTTTTTTATCGCCTTTTCCCATAATTTGTTTTTTATTTTTTATTTTAATTGTTCTGCAAATGTACATCAATTTTAGAAAAAAAAAACTCTTTTTAACGTGGTTCAGAAGAAAGTATAAAAATGACCGTTTAAAACTTCATTTTGAGTCAACAATTTCATCCATTCCACCATCCTATTGTAAGCGTAAAACCTTATCATTCCGCATTAATTTCTCCTTAATGAATTAAGAAATGAAAGAGAATTCAAAAAAATCACAGTTCATAAAACGTTATTTCCTTTTCTCAAAAAAATCCTTTTCGATTAATTCCACTTTTCGAATTGTATTTCGTAACCAGGTCAATAGCAATTCATCCTTTTCATCATCATCCAGCCGCCACTCAGCATTGGATTGATGAAGCTTTGCTGTAAGCGTATGCAAACATAAAGCAACAGAAACAGATATATTAAAACTTTCGGTAAAACCAAACATCGGAATCTGCACAAAAGCATCTGCATTATCCCTTACTGTATCAGAAATACCTGTTAACTCTGTTCCAAATATCAATGCAATGGGCTTGTCAATGGAAAGATTTTCAATAGTGCAACCATTTTTATGAGGGCTGGTAGCCACTATTTGATACCCTTTTGCTTTTAATTCATCAATACAATGCTTTGTATTATTTTCCTGATTACTGTATTTGTGAATGTTCAGCCATTTGGGAGAACCCAATGCAATATCGCGGTTTACAGTATAAACATTTTTATTTTCAACAATATGAATATCCTGAATTCCGAAAATATCGCAAGAGCGTAGTACAGCACTCGCATTGTGCGGCTGATAAAGATCTTCAAGCACAATGGTTATATGACGAGTACGATAATTCAGAACCTCATCAAACTTTGCTCTTCTGTTTTCAGAAATTAAATTTGATAAATAACTTACAAGCTCCTTATTTAGATGTTTTGTTTCCACTTTTCAGGTTTAATATTTTCAACGAATAACGGATACACATTGAGATTCGTTATTCGAGTTGATTCGCTATTAGATGGGCATTTTTCTGTTTGATTTTGCAACCATATTTGCAATACGATATAGCAAACGAGCACCAACATTAGCATCCCACTCATCACCACCCGGTGCAACTTCATTAATATCGAATGCGATAATACGTTTTCCTGAATCAACAATTTTTTCAATCAAAATCAATACTTGTTCAAATTCAAAACCACCGGCAACAGGTGTCCCTGTATTGGGGCAGAGTTTGGGATCAAGCCCATCAATATCAAAACTTAAATAAATATCCTTTGGCAATTGTGCAATTATCTCATTGCAGATACTAGTCCATGTTGCACCATCGTATTGTTTGTTCTTAATATCACGATCGAAAAAAGTAACGATGCGGCCATTTGAATTTTTAATTAAATCAAATTCAAACTCACAATAGTCACGAATACCAACTTGCACTAGTTTTGATACTTGCGGAATTTTAATTGCATTGTACATGATAGAGGCATGTGAGTAATCAAAGCCTTCGAAAGCATCACGTAAATCAGCATGTGCATCAATCTGTAAAATGGCAAATGACTCGTTTTTTTCTGCTAATGCCTGCATTAATCCAAGTGGTGTACTGTGGTCGCCACCAAGTAATGCTACAATTTTATTTTTGTCCAAATAGGTCAGTGATTTTGTTTTCACCCAATTGTTCAATTTTACACTCTCGGCATTAATGAGAGTTAGAATATCATTCATTTTTTCGTTGGTCTCAGTCGATTCTCCTTCTTCCAACAAAGTAAGGTATGCTTCGGATTTACGTCTTAAACTTTCGTTTTTACTTGCAATATCATCTGAAACAGGTTCCATTGCAATTCCTATTTTCCAGGCATCAGCAATTTTAGGATCAAATAGATCAACCTGATATGATGCATCAAATATAGCCTGAGGCCCTAGTGCAGCACCCGACCTGTATGATACTGTGACTTCCCATGGAACCGGAATGATTACCACTTCAGCTTCATCAGTAGTAAAAGGAAGTCCATATATATTATTGTTTGCATCGCCTAATGCATTTGGATCGAAGTTATTTATTTTGTCTTGTTTGCTCATTTTTGAATTAATTTAATCTATCTTTTTAATTTATAATTTCAATTCATTTTTTGGCGTTTCCTTTTCTTGCAAAAAGAAAAGGGCCGGGCTTTCCGCTTCAATCATTTCTAAACAGAAAAGCCTGCCCGAATGATTGAACTCATTCGTTCGGGCGGGGATTTATGCTACAATCCCTAACGCAGCATTTACGTTCATCTAGATAATGATCGTTAATAATTTCATTTTATTTGAGAACTCTAATTAAATTTAAGTCTGCAAAGGTACTATCTTCTTAATTAATTTATGAATTGCTTATAAATAAAAAAGTCCCGCATTGCTGCGGGACTTTTTTATTGTACTTAGTTGATAACTATTTGTTAACAGTTTTTGCTAAGTCAGCACCAGCTTTAAATTTAGCTACTTTTTTAGCAGCAATTTTAATAGCTTTTCCAGTTTGTGGATTGCGACCTACTCTTGCAGCTCTTTTAGATACAGAGAAAGAACCGAAACCAACTAATGCAACTCTATCACCTTTTTTAAGTGCTTTTGTTGTAGCTGTTACGAATGCTTCTAATGCTCTTCCAGCATCTGCTTTTGTTAATTTTGTTTCTGTTGCGATAGCTTCAACTAATTCTGCTTTGTTCATTTTGTTATTTTTTAAGGGTTAAACATTAATTAATTATAACAATACAAATGTACAACAAATCAGCCCCGATGCAACATTCCAAGCATAAAAGTTCATTATTTGTTTATAAATCACCCTTTTGTTGATAACTTGACCTGTAACTGAACTTATAGCTATGTTTCAGGAAAAACATACACTGAACGGATATTATAAGTGTACACAGAGGATTTTGTATAGCTAAAAGCGTTGATATAAAGGGGTTGCAGCAAAGGCAATCCTTTATCGTTTCCTTTAATTTACTTTCCAGTCGCTTTTTAGCTGAAAACCGCGTAGAAACTCATCTACAGCCATTTTTTTCTTTCCGGCAATTTGTATCTCATCCAACAGAATATACCCCCTTTTAACAACTATTTTAATGTAACTTTTCGAATCGGTAATGATAGTTGTTATAGCCAAATTGTGTGTAGCATTCTCCTTTCGGCTTCTGAAAATTTTAACCGGAACTATTTTCCCATCCGGTGATACAAAATCCGTAAATGCGGCTGGATAAGGGCTTAAACCCCTAATTTGATTATGTATCTCATCCACTGATTTGTTCCAATCGATGCGGCAATCGATTTTGAAGATTTTGGGAGCATTTTTAACAGGTTCATCAGCTGTAATCAGGTCTGATTGATCTATTTGTGGATAATTATCATTTTCAATGGCATACACGGTTTTTAAAACCAATTGGGCACCAATACGCATCAACTTATCATGGATTTCACCTGCGGTCTCATTTTCTCCAATAGGAGTTCTTTCCTGGAAAATAATTTTTCCTGTATCAATTTCCTGCTGAAGAAAAAAAGTAGAAACACCTGTTTCTATTTCGCCATTAATTATTGCCCAATTAATTGGAGCAGCACCACGATAATTCGGCAATAATGAGCCATGCAGGTTAATTGTTCCCATAGGGGGCATATTCCAAACCTTTTCCGGTAACATCCTAAATGCAACTACAATTTGTAAATCTGCTTTTAGCTGATCTAATTGTTGAAGAAAATTTTCGTCTTTTAATTTTTCAGGTTGAAGAATATTTAATCCCTTTTCAAGGGCATATTTTTTTACTGCAGATTGTTGCAATTGCTGTCCGCGCCCCGCAGGCTTGTCAGGGACAGTAATTACACCAACCACATTATAATTATTTTGTAAAAGTAAGTCCAGCGTTTCCACAGCAAACTCTGGTGTTCCCATAAATATTATTCGCACGTTACCACTCCCCTTCCTTCTACCTCTCCCTGAACCTCTCCACAGAACAGGGAAATGATTGTTGTTGACTTTTTCATTTTCCGTTTTTTTTCATTTTTTATCCCTCTACCTTCTGCAATCCAATGAATAAAGGACTAAGGAGAGTAGTTTCTTATTAGAAATTTCGCATCTTTCCTGTGGATAGGGATTCATGGAGAAGTTTGTGTTTCTATCGCAATAACTGTTACCATCTCCCCTGCCATACATATACTGGTACCTTTATAATGCTGATATTTAATCCACACTTTAATATTATCTTTTCTAAATTCTACCGGAAGATTTACCGGTTCTAATTTTTTTCCATCTCCTAACTGAAGCATAAAGGAGCAGCCATCAAAAGTGTAATTTATTATTGTTGCCTTTACAAAACCGTTTTGCTCATGAGTATCCTGATCAGGTGCAGTATGTGTGCTTTTTACGCCAGGAAACAAAAAACAAGATTGTAACATTGAAATAAAAACCAAACTAAAAAAAAGTAAAGCAATATTATTAAGTTTGTTCTTCACAGAATTTTATTTTTTTACAAAACTAAAATTTTTTATTTGCAATTTTTAAATAAATGAATTGAATTAGGCAATAGCTTATAACTATTTTTAATGTGGACTCAGGCTAATGGTGCGAACGTCATACTGAGCAAGCCAGAACTGATCTTTTGACGATTAAAGTATATGAGCTGCCTCACGCCTCCCCCTTCAACAAGCACTGGGTAACATCACACCTTTTAATATAAAGCACCAATGTTCATATTATTCATTATTGCCTAATTTATCCAATAATATTACTCCATTATTTGGAATTGCAGATTGAAAATTCACCAATGAACGCTGGTATCTGAATCAGCTAATTGCTTGAAAAACACTTATGAATATGCAATTTCTTAAAAAAAAAGCACTCGGGTAGCGTTAAAACTAACGTATTAATACTTTTCATCTAAAAATGAGTTCATTATTTCAAAAAAAATTATATTATTGCATTAGAATCAGATACATTTTTAAAATGAAGAAAATTAAATTAACATTTATTGCAATCGCCTTAATAATAAATACTTCAAAGGGGCAAGACGCATTTCATAAAGGAGCCGTTGTTATTGATTTAGGGATTGGAGCCTCTGTTTATAAAACAGAACTGGAAGATGCATACAATACCAAGGTATGGAATGGTACTAGCTTTACTACTACACGGATAAAAAAGGATACAAGTAATATTTCAGGAGCTACGGTTATTCCCTTAAATATTGAATATGGGTTAAAAAACTGGCTTGGTGTGGCTACCCGTGTTGCATACTCTAGGTATTTTTCAGAAAAAGATTCTTTATCAGGGATAAAGATTGGAATACGAGGTATTGATGCAGGGCTTTCTTTAAATTTGCATTTAATAAAAACGGATCATTTCGATATGCCAATTGGTGTAACCATTGGCTACTCAAATTTTAAGGTAGACAGTAAAGATTCTTTAAATACTATTGCAAAGGATAATGGACTGAACTATGGATTTGCTCTTGTACCGCGCTTCTATTTTGGTGAACATATTGGTTTGTCCATTAATGCAGGATACATGGTGTATAATTTCCCGAGTATTGCGTTTTCAAATAAAAACGATCCCAATATTAATAATAATACCGATCGTGTGTTTAAGTTAAAATCAAGCGGAGTAAATATTAGTGTGGGCTTACTTATCAAAATTTAAGATCAAGTATCATTTATGATATACAACTGATTGCTTAGAAATTTTATTACCGGAATTTTATTCAATAAAAAAACTCCAACTATTTACAGTTGGAGTTTTTTTATTAAAATAGTAAAACTACGTTTAATTCATCAGTCAATTTTTCTGTTCTCCGTTTGGATAGAGATCAATAGCCGATAAGTATTAAGCTGGAGTTTGTTCTGGTTTTGGCAATAAAGCTTTGCGAGACAATTTGAATTTCCCTGTTTTAGGATCAACACCAATTAATTTCACTTGTATTTTATCACCTTCTTTTAAAACACCTTCCATAGAATCCAATCTACGGTGTTCTACTTCAGAGATATGAAGTAAACCATCTTTACCCGACATAAATTCAACAAAAGCACCAAAAGGCATAATGGATTTCACTTTTCCTTCATATACTTCACCAACTTCCGGTTGAGCAACAATACCTTTAATTTTAGCTAATACTGCATCAATTGCATCTCTGTTAGTAGCAACGATATCAATATGTCCCATGTTGTTAATTTCTTCAATTACAATGGTAGCTCCAGTTTCGCGTTGCATTTCTTGAATGATCTTTCCTCCAGGCCCGATAATTGCACCGATAAATTCTTTAGGAATAGTAATTTTAACAATACGTGGAGCGTGTGGTTTATAATCTTCTTTTGATGTTGTAATTGTTTTAGCCATTTCAGCTAAAATATGCATACGTCCTTTTTTAGCTTGTTCTAATGCTTCAGCCATTACTTCGTATGGTAAACCATCCACTTTCAAATCCATCTGACAAGCAGTGATTCCATCTTTAGTACCACAAACTTTAAAGTCCATATCACCTAAATGATCTTCATCTCCTAAGATATCAGATAAGATTGCATATTTACCTTTTTCATCTGTAATTAAACCCATTGCAATACCTGAAACAGGTTTGTTGATCTTAACACCTGCATCCATCAAAGCCAATGTACCGGCACAAACTGTAGCCATTGATGATGAACCGTTTGATTCTAAAATATCAGAAACAACACGAACAGTATAAGGATTTTCTGAAGAAATCACTTGTCTCAAAGCACGTTCTGCTAAATTACCATGTCCAATTTCACGTCTTCCCGGTCCACGGTTTGGTTTTACTTCACCTGTAGAAAATGCAGGGAAATTGTAATGCAACATAAAATTGTTTTGTCCTTGGTATAAAGCTCTGTCAATAGATTGCAGGTCTAATTTAGTACCCAAAGTAACAGTGGTTAATGATTGAGTTTCTCCACGAGTGAAGATAGCAGAACCATGTGCAGAAGGAAGATATCCAATTTCGCTCCAGATAGGGCGAATTTGATCTGTTTTACGACCATCTAAACGAGCTCTCTCATCCAATACGAATCTACGAACAGCATCATATTCTACTTCATGATAATATTTTTTAGAAAGAAACTCTTTTGCTTTTCTTTCTTCTTCAGGTAACGATACGATAAACTCAGTAATTACAGCTTTAAATGCCGCACCGCGTTCCTTTTTGTTAGGATTTTGTGCTTTTGCAACTGCATAAGCTTTATCATAAAGAGCTTTATAAACACGCTCTTTTAATTCTGCATCATTTGTTTCATGACTATAAGTACGTTTTACAATTGGTCCTTTTGCAGCAATAACTTTAGCAGCAAGGTCATTTATTGCTTTAATCTGAATACGAATTACTTCATGAGCAAATTTGATAGCTTCTAACATTTCAGCTTCAGAAATTTCTTTCATCTCGCCTTCCACCATCATAATATCTTTATCAGTAGCAGCAATGATCATATCTAATGTTCCTTTTGCTATTTCTTCTACTGTAGGATTTGCTATTAATTTCCCATCAACTTTTCCAACACGTACTTCAGAAACAGGTCCATTAAATGGAATATCAGAGATCGTAATTGCAGCAGCAGCAGCTAAACAAGCTAGTGCATCCGGCATTACATTTTTTTCTCCAGAAATTAAGGATATTAATACTTGTGTATCAGAATGGTAATCATCCGGGAATAATGGACGCAATGCACGGTCAACTAAACGACAGGTTAATATTTCGTAATCAGATAAACGAGCTTCACGCTTGAAAAATCCACCGGGGAAACGACCTGCAGCTGCAAATTTTTCTTGATAATCAACTGATAAAGGCAAAAAGTCTGTTCCTTCTTTTGCATCTTTGTTAGAAACTACTGTTGCAAGCAACATTGTGTTTCCCATTTTTACAACCACCGCTCCATCAGCTTGCTTTGCTAATTTTCCTGTTTCAAGTGTAATTGAGCGACCATCCGCTAATTCAAATGTGTGTGAAATTCCAATTTGTGACATGTTTTTTTGTTTTAAATTTATTGTTTTCTTTACCTCTTTTTACATTAATTTCGAACTTGTACTTATGCACAAAAAGCACCTAGCTATTAGCGAGGTGCTCTCTGATAAAATTATCGACTGATCTCAATTATTTTCTTAATTCCAGTTTTTTAACGATAGCACGGTATCTTTCGATATCGTTAGCTTTCAAATAATCCAATAAACTACGTCTTTGTGCTACTAAGGCAATAAGAGATTTTTGAGTGCCAAAATCTTTTTTATTGGTTTTTAAGTGCCCTGTAAGGTGGTCGATTCAGTATGAAAACAAAGCGATTTTTCCCTCAGAAGATCCGGTATCTGCTTCAGATTTACCGTATTTTTTGAAAATTTCTTTTTTAATTTCAGTTGTTAAATACATCCTATTTGGTATTTTGATTTTTTTAATTCGGATTGCAAAGATAAAGATATTTTTTAAATCTACAATAATATTATTTAGAAAGTTCATTTGGCGGTATATTCCCACACAATTCTATCAAAAAAAACAACACAACACACTGATTTTCAACACAAGCCTAACCAATCCCGTAATGTATATATCATATTCTGAATTATAAATGAACTCTGCCATTTATCATAAAATGTACTTTCTGATTTGAATCCAAGTAATAAATTAATTGAATTAATTTGAAAATTAAAAGAACACCATGCAAAGGGGATGGTGTTCTTTTAACAAAATTTTATTTAATAAATCCTGTACATTTTTAAAATCAAATCGGGTTTCTTTTAATCGCGATAAATTTTATCTACCAACTCTTTATTAGTAGCCATAATTACTTTACGTTTAAAGGAAAGCTTAGGGGTCATTTCACCATTTTCAATTGTCCATTCACGTGGCAATAATTCAGGACGTTTTATTGTTTCGAATTGAGCAAGGCCTTTATTTACTTTTTCTACTTCCTCAAATATACGCTTTTTTACTTCCTCATTTTTTATTATTTCTTCATTAGAAGTGTAAGGAATTTCTTTTCTAATACACCACTCCTTTAAGAAAACAAATGAAGGAACGATAAGGGCTGAAGCGAATTTTTGATTTTCACCAATTACCATTACTTGCTCAATAAATGGCGACTCTTTCAATTTATTTTCAATGATCATAGGAGCAATGTATTTCCCACCCGAAGTTTTGAAAATCTCCTTCTTACGATCGGTAATTTTTAAAAAACGATCTTCTACAAACATTCCTATATCACCTGTATGAAACCATCCCTCACTGTCAATCACTTCGGCTGTGGCATCCGGACGGTTATAATAACCCAACATCACATTCGGACCTTTCACTAATATTTCACCATCTTCTGCTATTTTAACAGTAACTCCGTCAATCACCGGCCCTACAGTTCCAAAATGAATGCCATTCGGTTGAAAGCTATTAACAGCAACTACAGGGGATGTTTCAGTTAAACCGTAACCCACCAAAACAGTAATTTTTGCTGCATTAAATACTCGAGCCAAACGTGGTTGTAAAGCTGCCCCACCCGATTTCGCGCCATTTACTGAAAATTAATTTATTTGCAATTTTCAACTGAAATTCATACCACCATCCGTTAGCGCCATTTAACTCATAACGTAAGCCTAAATCAAGCGCCCAGAAAAACATTTTATGTTTAATTCCTTTTAAGTCGCTTCCTTTAGCTACAATTTTATCATATACTTTTTCGAGTAATCGTGGTACTGTAGAAAACACCTCGGGTTTTACTTCTTTTAAATTATCTCCAATTGTTTCAAGGCTTTCGGCATAATAAATTGAAATGCCTTTGTACATATATAAGGTTGTTAACATACGTTCATAAACGTGGTTAAGGGGTAAAAAGCTTAATGCTTTCCAACTTCCGTTAAAAGGACAAAGATTTTGTGTTGCGAATGAATTGCTTAATAAATTATTATGCGAAAGCATTACACCTTTTGGGTTTCCTGTTGTACCTGAAGTATAAAGTATTGTCAATAGATCGTTTGGCTTGATGGACTTTTTAATCACTTCAATTTCTGCGTCCTTAGGATTTTTTTTACCGGCTTCCACTAATTCCGACCAATGTTTTGCACCTTCAACTTTATTGAAAGTATATATTTCCTTCACCGTTGGAGCATTTGCTGCCACAGCCTTTACTTTTTTGTACAGATCAGCACTGGAAACAAAAATATATTTCACTTTGGCATCATTCAAAATAAAATTCAGATCACCTTCGCTAATAGTTGGATAAATAGGAACACTAACAGCACCCGACTGTTGGATACCATAATCAGCAAAATTCCACTCAGGACGGTTGTTCGAGATGATAGCAATCTTATCCTCCCGTTCAATAGCCAAACCAAGCAAACCATAACTTAGGAAATTAACAGAATCAGCAAATTGTTGAGTTGAATATTTTACCCATTGACCATTTTCTTTTGCTGCAAGGGCATCTGGTTTGTTATACTTCTCAAGTAATTGAGGGATAATCTCGAATACACGTGTTATAGCCATATCATTATTTTTTGAATTTTAGAATTGTTGATTTTAAGAATTCTTATTTTCGTATAATTGCTTTAAAATTTGGGAAATCAGGAATTTAACAAATTATATAATTCTTGCTATCTTTACGAGCTACCAAAAATAAACTATTTTTCCATATCCATCAAAATAATTTACTAAAATGAAAACAAAACTTACACAACTATTAAATATCGAATTTCCAATGATTATGGCACCCTTATTTTTAGTGAGTAATGATGCAATGGTAATTGCTGCTATGAATAGTGGAATTGCAGGTTCATTTCCAAGTTTGAATTACCGGAAAAAGGAAGAGTTCGAACAGATATTAGATAAATTGAATATAGAAAAAAATAAATTAAATGTTTTGGGAACATACGGAGTAAATTTAATTGTACAAAAAACAAACCCTCTTTTCGAACAACATTTGAAGATATGTGTTGAAAAAAAAGTTCCTTTTTATATCACCTCTTTAGGTAGCCCGAAAGAAGTGATAGCACAAGCACATACATATGGAGCAAAAGTATTTTGCGATGTAACCAATATTGAGCACGCACAAAAATGTTATGATCTGGGTTGTGATGGCTTTATAGCAGTGGGACAAGGAGCTGGTGGGCATGCCGGACCAAATACATTGCAGGTTTTAATACCTTCCTTACATCACCATTTCCCTGATAAAATTGTTATTGCTGCCGGTGGTATTGCAAATGGTGAAGGTATATTATCGATGCTTTCACTTGGTGCAGCAGGTGTTTCGGTAGGTACCCGTTTTATTGCAAGTGTTGAAGCCACAGTTAGTAATGATTACAAAAACGCTATTGTTAATTCAAAGATGAATGATATTGTACTTACAGAAAAAATCTCAGGAACACCTTGCACCATAATTAATACACCCTTTGCTCAAAAAATTGGATACAAACAAAATTGGCTGGAAAAGACATTATCTAATAATTCAACCACAAAAAAATATTTTAAAATGTGGGTACAATTAAGTGGCATGAAAAAATTAGAAAAATCAATTAAACCGGGCAATTATCAATCATTATGGTGTGCCGGACAAAGTGTGGAGCTCATCGATGATATCCTTTCGGTTAAGAACATAGTTGAAAGAATGAAAAAAGAAACCGTTCAAGCCTATAAAGATTTAGCGCTTTTAATGGACATCGCTTGAGTTAGACGAATACTATATCTCCTAAAACTGGATATTATTAGTGGAACTATTTTATATTTTTCTAATCATTTCAAAACTTTAAATTATGCAATTAAAAGAAGTAGCGTACTTAATTGAAACAAGTATTGTAGGATTAAAAATGGATGTATTGGCTTGTCGCGGTGCAAAAGAGGGACAATGGTCCATTAAGATAAAAGATGCAACTGTATGGATCGATGTATTTGATTTCCCTACTACTCCTGGTAAATATTATTTGCAGGTGATGAGTGCAATGTTTCCAGTACCCGACAAAAAGAAAGATGAATTTGCCTGGGATCTATTAGACATCAATTATAAAATGTATAATTGCTGGATGTGTAAAAAAGAAAACTGGATCTATGTATTGAGTTTGAGAGAAGCCGCAGGGTTGAATCAATCGGAGGTGGATACTATATTGGATAGGGTGGCATTTTACAGTAGTGATTATTATAATAAATTAAGTTTTAAATACGAAGGATGTTGGTTACCAAAAGCTCCTGTAGCTGATAAGGCACCCGGCTCTCCTC
>JAIOQD010000298.1 GCA_021413595.1 Bacteroidota bacterium
CCGAAGCCGGTTGATTAGAACTACCAGTGAATAATTTTATTGAATTGGGTATTTTACAAGTAATCATTTTTAACTTGAACTCAGGCTAATCGTGCGAACGTCATACTGAGCGAGCCTGTACTGAGCTTTTGACGATTAAAGTATATGTGCTGCCCCAGGCCCCCTTTTCGACAAGCTCTTGGTGACATCACACCTTGTGATATAAAGCACCAGTGTTCATATTATTCATTATTGCCTAATCCAATAATTTTTTTTTCTGAAATATTTACTTGAGTTCTTTAAATTGAATTTCCTTTAAATGTAGTATCTTCTGTTTTTCTATTCCACTTATTATTTGTCCGATACTTCTTTTTTTCTTTCGTACAAGCCGATAAGATTTCCTTCCGATAGGATATGACCTTCCATTGCTTTTTCCAATTGATCTTTATTTGTATTTTTACTTAACAACAATTCAGTATCAAGAGCATAAACATTAAAATGATAATGATGTTTGCCTGATGGTGGACATGGGCCAGTATAACCAGTTTGATTAGCTCCATTCATACCTTGAATACCTCCTTTAAGGTTTTCTGGAATAGATTTAGTAGGGGGAATATTCCAGACAATCCAATGTGTAATTCCTCCTTCCATTGGTGCATCAGGGTCATGTATAATAAGAGCCATTGTTTTGGTACCTTTTGGGAGATCTTGAATTTGAAGTGATGGCGATAAATTGGTTCCATCACAAGTGTATTTTGATGGGATCAATCCATCTTTTGGAAAACTTGTGCTTGTAACGGTTAAGGATGTATGCAAAAAGAATGCAACCATTAGTGTTAGTAAAACTTTCATGTGAAGAGCATTTTAAATTTTATTCAAAAGTAATGGGGAGTATATAAATTTACAATGACTAACAACATTGTTGAATTAGTTGTTGTGGATCGTTTAGTTTCTTCATTGAGATTAGGGTACTTAAATCTGCAACCAATTAATCAGAAGCTGTTTGTGAAAATCAAGAATAGACGCGAATTTTTTAATCTAGTGAATTCCACGAGACTCTGCCTCGTGGTGTGCGCTAGCAAAAGACTCTATTTTAAAATCACCGATTATATTAGAAAACATTTTTTTTCTGTGTTGTTTTTGCACGGATTACACGGATTTTTTTCGCTAATTATTTTTTCTGTGTTAATCTGTGAAATTTGTGGCAATCTTTGTATTGGGTAACATTATACCTCGAGGCTCTGCCTCGGGGTAATTTATTTTAAAAATTCATTTTTTTTCAATAAATAAAAGTTTTGTTACTCAATGGAGGGTCAACTGCACTCAGAATATCCGCAGCTTCTGCATATCAAACAACCTTCTTCATACACCAAACCATCCTGATCTCCACAATTTGGGCATATTTTATCCTTTACCTTAGTTCCGTGGGGGATAAATTTTTTAAGAGCACGTTCTACACCATGTTTCCATGTATTTATAGAATCATCATGTAAATTCAGATGTTTCACTAAGTCAACAACTTGCGCAATTGGCATTCCAATACGAAGCACTCCTGAAATTAATTTTGCATAGTTCCAGTATTCTTTATTAAAAGAACGGGATAAGCCTTCAACGATCTTATTAATGCCCTCCGCATCTATAAAATGAAAATCATAACGTTTTTCATTTTTGTCATCTTTGTTTTTAACGATCCATCCTCTCTCAACCCATGTGGGAATCTTAAACAGATCGTCTGACTTACCCGTAAATATTTCATAAGGTTTGTCATTTATCAAGCCTATAAATGCGATCCATTTTTCATCTACATTTATGAAACGTAGTATTTTAGCTTCAATTTTATCAGGACGTTTTAAAACAATTGTTTCAGAAAGTTCATTGGTTTTTTCTTTCGCCCCTTTCTTATTCTCAATTGCAAGTTCACTCTTTTCTTCTGTTGAAATCAATACTCCGCTTCGAGACCCTTCACGATATACTGTAATACCTTTCAATCCTTGTTTCCAGGCCTCAAAATAAATTTCTCCCACTTTTTCTTTTGATACTTCTGAGGGTAAATTAATTGTTGAGCTGATAGAATGTGTTGTATATTTTTGAACAAGTGCTTGTATGTTTAATCGTTTCAACCAATCAATTTCAGTCGAAGTAGATCCATTATAAGGGCTTTTGCTGATATCGTTTTCGCCTGTTGCTTCCATCCATAAATTTAATTTAGGATGAACTACATTAAATTCCTGCCAGGAGTCGCCCAATTGATCAACAAAATCTGGGCGTGCATTTTCATCCGATGCATTTATTTTTTTTCTGCGTTTATATGATAATTGAAAAAGCGGCTCAATACCTGATGATGTTTGAGCAAGTATACTTAATGAACCTGTTGGAGCTACAGTACTCAATGAAATGTTTCTTCTTCCGAATTCCATCATCCGATCATATACATGAGGTAATTCTTTATGAAGCATTTGAACAAATTCTGAAGTGTTTTCAATTTTAGGATTGAAATCCTCAAATTTACCACGTTCAATAGCCATATCAATAGAGCTATTGAATTCCGATTCACATTTCGTTTTCATTATTTTTTCAATTTCTATGAGTGCTTCATCTGAATCAAATTTGAAGTTTAAGGCAGCCATAGTATCTGCCAGTGCTGTAAAGCCAAGTCCGGTCCTTCTTCCTTTTTTACCTGACTTATAAAATAATTTCCATGTTTCTTCTTCAACTGTTTTTATATGATCAGGTTCCGGATCAGATTTTATTTTTTTTAAAATACGCTCCACATGCTCTAACTCAAGATCCACAAGGTCATCCATTAAACGTTGCGATTCATATACAATTTCAGAAAACTTTTTATAATTGAATTTCGATTTTGGAGTAAAAGGATTTTCAACAAAATTAAAAAGATTAAGTGCGATCAGGCGGCAGCTGTCACCACCCTGCATTGCAATTTCAGAACAAGGATTAGTAGTAACATTTTTAAAACCCGGATAAACTGATGACGTGGAATAATAATGCTGCCTGTCCCAAAAGATCAATCCCGGTTCTGCTGTTGCGTGTGCACAATTAATAATTAAATTCCATAGATCAATAGCCTTTACCTTTTTTGTGAGTTTTGGATTTTGAGCTTCAATTGGAAAACGTAAAATATAATCGGTATCATTTGCGACCGCAGCCATAAATTCATCAGATAACCGTATCGAAATATTTGCTCCTGTAACTTTTAATAAATTTTGTTTAATGGCGATAAATTCTGCAATGTCGGGATGAGCTATATCCATTGTGATCATTAATGCTCCGCGCCTTCCGCTTTGAGATACTTCGCGGGTGGTATTTGAAAAACGTTCCATAAAAGATACTGCACCACTTGTTTTTTCGGCTGCGTTTTCTACTCTTAATCCAGCCGGACGAAGGGTTGAAATGTCGATACCAACACCACAACGCCTTTTGAATAGTTGAGCCATTTGTTGGTCGGTATAAAATATTCCACCATACGAATCAAAAATTTCAGGCAATACAATGCAGTTGGAGAGTGATGCAAGAATATACGGATTCCCTAAGGATGACATTATACTGCCTTGAGGAATGATATATTTAAAATTTTTAAAATAGTTTGTTATTTTTTTTTCACTTAAAAGTTCACGTTCCTGTCCGTATTGTGTTCTTCTTTCAAAGAATAAATTTCCGTTGAGGTTTGATTCGTTGCTGTATTTTTTTTCTATCCTGGCAAATTCCTTCGCCATACGGATATGCATATCATCCGGTGTAAGTTCTAAAAATTGACCTTGGCTGTTTTTTAAAGCATATTTATTTATCCATGTTGAAGCGGCAAGTTCATCCTCATTAAAATAGATGATACATTTTTTAAAAACCTCCTTGTAAGTATAGGTTTGAATTGATGATTCAATTTTCTTTTTAAAATTTGGCATTTGTATCTTACTTCAATTAAAGAAATTTATTTCACTTTTGTCCTTTTTCTTAAATAGAAATCAACCTGGATTTTGAACCCAACCTTTCACCACTTTTCTCGAAAGAACAACTCGTGCTATCATTTCAAGCTGCTCTAGATAGTGAAGTCTGAATGAAATAGATTATTCTGAATCTACTATTAATATCACGTAAAAAAACATACCTAATTTTATTTTCAATTCAAATAAAAATGGCCATAAATTTTTCAAATAGAATGAATCCTGAAAATTTGCAGAAGGAATTAAACCGGTATATTTATTTGTTGGCTGGCTTTTTGTAGTTCTGCATCAAATTTTTCTGTTAAAAGATCATCCCAGTTAAGGAGTTTCTTCATATATAACAATAATGGAGTTTCCCACATTTTTACCGTTTCAATATCAAAGTAAAGTGCACCAATTCGTCTGATAAAAAAATCGGAAGGCGTAGTGCACATTTCATGTTCGATGCAATAATGCAATTGAGAACGAAGTAATATTGGGAGAGGATCCTGTTCTTGTTTCTTTAATGTTTCTATGATATTAAAAAGACTGTCAATGTTTGAACCATAGCGGTTTAAAAGCATCTCGGCTTCTGTTTTTGTTAAACCTAGTTCTCTGGCCTGTATTAATTTATTTTTTACAAAATCTGCAAACTTAACTGCACCACCAACTTTGCCTCCTGATAGTTCTATTTTTTCGGTGGTACAATTGAGGATATTTTTCCCTCCGTTTAATTTAATTTTTTTCGCAATAAGATCAACGATACGTTGAGCCATTTTTCGGTATCCGGTTAGTTTGCCTCCTGCAATGGTAATGAGTCCGGATGTGGATTCAAAAATTTCATCTTTCCGTGAAATCTCTGAG
>JAIOQD010000299.1 GCA_021413595.1 Bacteroidota bacterium
ACATTAGTAACATAAACATCAAACCATTGGATATGACGCAAAGTATTGATTTCATTGATAAGGAAACAATGGACCAACAGCAAACGCTTCGGATGAGTGATGCTTTGAAAAATTTTAATGGTGTGTATTTGATGGGAACAAGTGGTGGATATCAGGAAGAGATAGCCGGACGGGGGTTCGCATTTGGAAGCAATAACACTTTTAAGAACGGGGTACGTTTTAATAACTTAGCAATGCCCGAAATGAGTGCATTAGAGCGTATTGAAGTGATGAAAGGCAGTTCTGCCATTTTGTTTGGAAACGTAGCTGCTGGTGGTGTTATAAATTTAATTACAAAAAAACCTGATTTCAAAAAAGGTGGAGAAATTAGGATGCAAACAGGAAGTTATGATTTTTATAAACCTTCTATTGATGTATATGGTGTGATGGACAAAAACAATCGCATTGCTTATAGAATGAATACGACCTATGAAAAATCGCGTAGCTTTCGGGATTTCGTTAATGCAGAACGAATTTACATTAACCCTTCATTCTTAATAAAACTGGGTAAAAAAACAGATTTCTTAATTGAAGGTGATTACCTAAAAGATAACCGTACTGCAGATTTTGGCGTGGGTGCAATTAATTATAAACTGATCGACATTCCACGAAATCAATTTCTTGGGGTTGCTTGGTCCTACATCAAAACAGAACAAAAAAGTATCACTTCAACTATAACACACCATTTAAACAAAAATTGGGAAATTCGCAGTGTTACATCCTACCAGCAATTTAACAATGATTTATTTGCCAACCAGCGTCCGAATGGTAACAGCAAGTTTATTAGAGAAAACGGAAATTGGATCAGAGGACTTCAACGTACAAAAATTGATGAAGACTATTCCATTACTCAACTTGATCTAACCGGAAGATTTAATACCTGGGCTATAAAACACAATTTATTATTTGGTGCTGATGCAGATCAGTATTATACAAATACGGATGCTTATAATGCAGTTAATACGTACGACTCTATCAACGTATTTGATCTGGGCAAATACAAACAAAGAAACGATATTCCTGAATTAACGGTTAAAACCACCACAAATAGCCCCATTAAGCGTGTTGGTGTTTATGTTCAGGATCTGATTGAAATTACCAAACAAATAAAAGTATTAGCGGGTGTCCGTTTCTCTTACCTCGAAACTTTTAGTACTGTTTTTACACATAGCACAAAAGCGGTTGTTGAAACAAAGCAATTTGATGATGCAATTACTCCCCGCTTTGGATTGGTTTATCAGCCTTTAAAAACAATGGCACTATTTGCGAGTTACTCAAATTCATTCATTCCCAATAAAGGAGTAGATATTGATAACAAAGCATTGGCACCGTCATTCGTCAACCAATATGAGGCAGGTATAAAAAACGATCTATTCAAAGGTTTACTTTCGGCAAATCTTACGGTTTACCAAATTATCAACAGCAATTTAGTACAAACCACTTTGGTAAATGGCAACACTAATTCGAATATTAAAGAGCTCGCAGGTGAAGTTACAAGTAAAGGGCTTGAGTTAGATATAATGAGCAAAGCATACAACGGCATTTCTTTTATTGCCGGGTATAGCTATAACGATACAAGATATACAAAAAGTAATACGTATATTGTTGGAAGCCGATTATTATACAATCCTGCAAATACTGCAAACACCAGCGTTTATTATTCATTCAGTAATAGTAAAATATTAAATGGATTTAATGTAGGAATTGGAATGTTATATATTGGCGACAGAGTTGCCGGCCGCTCCACAAGGGTTACTGTGCTTAACGATACATATAAACCTTTTGCTCTTCCCAACTATTCCCTGTTAGATGCAAGCCTTGGATATGCTAAAAATAATATTTCAGTACGATTCAAAATTTCAAATATCCTTAACGAATTAAGTTACAATGTTCATGACGATAATAGTGTAAATCCTATTGCTCCCCGCCAGCTGGCAGCAACATTTAGTTATAAATTTTAATTTTTTTTCACAAAAATGGTCAAGGGGTTTAGTTAGAAATAAAATTGACTAACCACCACCTGATCAATGTCATCAAGTTAGGGAGCAAATCGAGCTATCACACTTTCTCGACAAGAAACGAGAGTGCATTAAATAATAACATTGACTGTGTGGTGCAATACAGAGCCAGTCGAAGTATGTGCTGGACGTTTAAGCTTTATTATACTTAAGGGTAGTTCTATAAATTGATTTTAGGAAATTAAGTATCAAAGTCCATTTAAAATTTTTATTTTTTGGCGAATATATTTTTCTCTCATCAATTTTGAGCGGTTTCCAACCCTCAACATTGTTAATATCTACACCCTTTCTGTTAACACCCATTCGATTTTACTGTTTGAACAGAACTATCCCCACTAAACATATTTATTCACAACCGCACTGCTCGACAAATATTGTAAGTTAGATTGGTTATTCCAATGTTTACCTTTGCTTGTGCCATGCCAATGGTTCGGATGTACGTCCCTTTCATGCTCGTTTCTATAAAACCAAAGATGTGCTCTACTCGTGCTCGTTTGCTTGATTTTGTTCTGTTATTTTGTTTTTGTTCATCCGTTAATGGTTTGTTTTTGTAGCCCTTTTCGTGTATTTTATTTATCATTTCTACTTTGCTTACCATACCTTTCATCTCTTCACTTGCGTAAGCACTATCGACATGAAGTGGTTGTCCTTTGTCTTTTTCATCAAGCAATTTTTCTAAGGCTTGTGAGTCGTGTACGCTGGCGCTCGTTACTTCATAGTTGTCAATTAATTTACTTTCGGTATCGGCTTTCACATGATTTTTGTAGCCGTAATAGGTATCGTTATTTTTCTTTGTCCAACGTGCTTCCAAATCTTTGTGGGCTAATTTATGCTTGTTTTTATTGCTTTTCCAAGCTTCGGGTATTTTACCTTCTTTTATTTCTTTGTTTTCTTCTCTACTATTGCGTTGACGTGGAGCTTCATGAAAACTCGCATCTACCATTTTTCCTTCGTTGACTATCAGCTTTTTTTCTTCTACTACTTTGTAAAACAAATCAAATAATTTTTTCTCATTGTCATCTTTTGCTAAGCCTTGCTTAAAGTTCCAAATCGTATTGCAATCGGGGAAACGATGGCTAAATTCTAATCCTGTAAAGCGTTTGAACGACAAGCGGTCTACCAACTGATATTCCATTTGCTCTTCAGATAAATTGTAAAGTCTTTGAAGTATCAGTATTTTAAACATCAAGACATAATCATACGGTTTTGCTCCTGCATTACTTTTTGGTTGTTCTTTCGTGTAAATTTTTTCTAATTTTTCTCTAAAAACTTCAAAGTCGATATGTTTACTTAGTTTTTCTAATGGGTCTTTTAATTTACTTAACTTCTCTAATGCTTCCTGTTCATCAAAGAATCCCCGTTCTGCTTGCTTTTTACTTATTATCATAGAATCACTTTTTCTACTACAAATAAAAAAAATATATTTATTACAATGTTTTTAACATTCTATTTTTAGAACCGCCCTAAAGGTAATGATAGAATTAATTTTGAATAAAATTTAAACAGGCTCTAAATTTCCAAATTTTTCAAATTCATTATTTTTCTTATATTCGCACAGTTTTTATAAAAGAAGAACCATTTAAACTAAATAAAACAATATGTCAGAAGTAAAACAAAGTCACCCGAAAGGCCTCTATATACTTTTTGTTACCGAAATGTGGGAACGTTTCAGTTATTATGGAATGCGTGCCATTTTCGTATTATTCCTAACAAAAGCATTGATGTTTGACAAAGCATTTGCAAGTGATATTTATGGCAGTTATACCGGCTTGGTTTATTTAACCCCACTTATTGGTGGTTATATGGCTGATAGATACTGGGGAAACAGAAAATCCATCGTTATAGGTGGAATTATGAT
>JAIOQD010000300.1 GCA_021413595.1 Bacteroidota bacterium
CGAATTCGATCCGCTTATCATATTTTTTTTTTAATGAGGGGATAACTTTCATCTGCTGTAAGCAGGAAGTACAATTCGCATCAAAAAATAAAATATAAATATATTTTTTTGATCGCAATTCATTAAGACTATGGGTACGTCCTGCTTTATCTGGTAATTCAAAATAAGGTGCCATTGCACCTGCATGTAATTTTGAAAATGAATTTAATATGTTCTTTGCAATCCGCTGATGTTCCACAATTTTACTTTCAACAATTATTTGTTCCAATATTGCCACAATGCTTCCTCTACTAAATGTGCCATCATAATAACTTTCGTATAGGCCTTTTAATAATACTAATTCACAAACAGTATCATTCTGTAAAAAAATATCTGTTTTTAAAACGGTTAAAGCTCCGTTTAAGCTGCCACGATCATTGATCTGGAAATTAATTGAAGACCCTTGTTCAGACAATGCAATACTTTGAAGTTTTTGTTTGTAAAATGTATTGAAAAAATTGAAGTATTCCGGATGCGAATATAAAATCGGTTTCCCCTCTAAATAACTTGCAAATAATTTCTTTTCGCTTTTCTGAATTTTTTCTTCAAGTGCTGCAATTGTATAGGTAAGATAGGCATCGAAATAATTATTTTTAACTGGTTCGTAAAATTTACGCATTGCCAATTTAAATGAATCAATTTTTGCCTGTGGAGACCTGCTGACAAATGAACGGTATTCAACAGATAAAAAATCATCAAATTTCTTATCATAATCCATAGTAAGCGCATTGATCTCCACTTTGCTTTTCAGCCTGATAGAGAGCTTTACATCATGTTCTAAATTAGGATTTTGATAGGTTGTTGAATCGGGTTGCATTACTATTATTTCATAAGTCACATTCGGTTCAATATACATGGATGCAATGTTTTTTGCAATCTTTATGGTCACATATTGAATTTCATTACTATTAAATTCCATTAAAAAATTGCCAGCAGAATCAATTGTGGAAAAAGTAAGTTGTTTTTCAGTATTTGAAATGTAATCATTGCGCACCCATACTCCAATCTCTTGATTTTCGTATGTTACAGCAAGACCTTTTATAGTCACATTTTGTGCCTGACACAAAAAATGAAATAGAAAAAACAAGATAAATAAAGCTAATTTATTCATGAAAATCGCAAATAGGAGTCCTTATTAAAACACTGATTTTAATTATTATAAGCAAATTCAATAGTTTCAGATTTGGTATTGCAAATAGAGTACCATACGAATGAAACTTAAAAAAAAAGTATCACAACTTATAAATGAAAAATTTCCAGGTCGATTAACTTTTCAGATCAATACCTTCAGGAACAAACGGAGCTGCATTACCACCATTTCGTATAATATCACGCACAATTGTAGAATTTATTGCAGAAAGTTCTGAAACAGGCAAAATAAAAATCGTTTCAATTTCAGGAGCCATCACTTTATTGTTTTGTGCAATAGCTTTTTCAAATTCAAAATCTGCCGAAGTTCTCAAACCACGCAAAATATAATCCGCATTCATTTTTTTACAAAAATCGATCGTTAAGCCCGTATATATCTCAACTCGAACTTTAGGCTCTTTTGAAAATACTTGTTTGATCCATTTCTCTCTCTGCTCTATCGTGAAATAACTTTGTTTAAGGCTATTTTTTCCGATAGAAATAATTACTTCATCAAATAAAGGTAAAGCACGAAGTAAAATATTTTCATGTCCTTTTGTAATAGGGTCGAATGATCCGGGGAAAATGGCGATGCGTCTATTCATGATTCTATAAATTTTTTTTTGAATTGATGACGAATATACAACTATTTAAAGTTGGTTAATTAGCAATAAAATCTAGCTTCTTTACTATCTTCTTGAATATTTAGAATAAGCCTTTGGGTAGATTGAAAATTAACTATTTCCTACTATATATTTACAAAATCGCTACCACTTTTTCCGCCTTCACTTTCATAACTCCAATAGGTTTAATAAAGTTAATATAGCCTTCACTGATGAGGAGTTCCTCAAATTCTTTTTTTGAATTCGGTTCAACTGTAATTAATAAACCACCATTAGTTTGCGGATCGCAAAGTGTAAGTAAAGAATCACCTGTTATTCCGGAAACTTTCGGATCATAGCCACTCCAATTGCGGAAGGTGCTATCCGGCACACACATTTGTGAAGTATAAAAACCCAAACCATCAAGTAAGGGCACAAGCGAATAATGAATTTCAGCAGATAAGTCAGCGCCTTCACACATTTCAATTAAGTGACCTAACAATCCAAAACCTGTAACATCGGTCATTGCAGTAACACCTTTTAACAGCGCAGCTTTTTCGCCTAATTTATTTAATTGCATCATTTGTTTAGCTGCAATTCCTTTGTGCTCCTCCTTTAAAACATTTCTTTTTTCAGCCGTGGTAAATATCCCAACACCAATTTTTTTTGTGATATAAATTAAATCGCCTTCTTTAGCAGTATTGTTTTGTTTTAAATTTTTCAGATCCACCAAACCACTAACTGCAAGTCCAAAAATAGGTTCAGGACTGTCAATACTATGTCCTCCGGCAAGTGGAATTCCTGCTTCTGCACAAATAGTCCGCGCACCTTCAATCACTTGTTGAGCTAATTCAACAGGAAGTTTCTTAATAGGCCAACCAAGTATAGCCACGGCCATCAAAGGCTTTCCGCCCATGGCATATACATCGCTAATTGAATTAGCAGAAGCAATTTTCCCAAAATCAAAAGCATTATCTACTATTGGCATAAAAAAATCAGTGGTGCTAATAAGCCCTTGTCCATTGCCAATATCATACACCGCAGCATCATCTTTGCTACTATTCCCAACTATCAATTTATCATTTTGAGGTGCAATAAAATTCGACTTTAAAATTTCATCCAACACTCCTGGAGCAATTTTACAACCGCAACCGGCTCCATGACTGAATTGTGTCAATTTTATTTCTGTGTCAGTTTTCATTTTTGATTATTAGTTTTTATAATTCGTCAACCAAAATTATATTTGTAAGTATTACTCAAACACAAGTGTTGACACATCGAAGAGTTGACTGTCAGAAGCCAAAACTAATTTTACTATGAATTAAAAGTATTTAGGTGCAATAAGCAACAAAGTTGAGTGCTAAGAAAAGGCAATTGAATAAACAATTTTAAATCCTATGACCAGTATAATAATTAACAACCAATAATTACTTAGCAACATACATAACCTCTTTCACGGCTTTTATTACACGGGAAACATTTGGTAAGGAGGCTTCAATTAATGTTGGAGCATACGGCAATGGAACATCAGCAGCTGTAACACGTAATACAGGGGCATCCAAATAATCAAACGCTTCTTTTTGTACTTTGAACGCAACTTCCGTAGCGATGGCTCCTAATGGCCATGCTTCTTCGACAATAACCAAACGATTTGTTTTTTTTACTGAATTTATAATCGTTGCGTAATCGATCGGGCGTATAGTACGCAGATCAACTACCTCTACACTAATGCCTTCCTTTTCTAATTCATCAGCTGCACTTAAAGCTTGTTTAATAATTTTTCCAAAAGAAACAATAGTAACATCCTTTCCTTCACGCTTTACATCCGCAACACCAATAGGTATAAGGTATTCACCTTCCGGCACTTCACCCTTTTCGCCATACATTTGCTCACTTTCCATAAATACTACAGGATCATTATCGCGAATAGCTGATTTTAATAGACCTTTTGCATCATATGGATTGGAGGGGACTATAACTTTTAATCCAGGACAGTTTGCATACCAGCTATCAAAGGATTGCGAATGTTGAGAACTTAGCATACCGGCAGAACCTGTTGCGCCACGGAATACTATAGGAATAGGAAATTGCCCACCACTCATGCTCATCATTTTAGCAGCAGAGTTAATGATCTGATCTATCGCTACCAATGAAAAATTAAATGTCATAAATTACAATTGGACGCAAACCGTTCATAGCAGCTCCCACTGCAATACCTGTAAAACCAAGCTCTGCAATAGGTGTGTCTATAACACGCTTTTCACCAAACTCAGCAAGCATACCTTTACTTACTTTATAAGCGCCATTATATTCAGCAACCTCTTCGCCCATCAAAAATATTTTTTCATCTCTGCGCATTTCTTCGCTCATTGCTTCACGTAGTGCTTCACGAAATTCGATTGTTCTCATTTTCTTTAAAAATTAATTGATTACAAATTTAATATTTTTTAAGCACCAATTACTAATATATACTAATTTACGAATCGCTGCCAATAACATCCTACAAACCAACACCTCACATAAAATGGCTGTGTTTGCTTATTTTAAGCATACAGTTTCGTAAATTACACTAAATTCATAATTCGTAAACTCTTTCAACTCTAAAGTAATTTAGTATTTTTGCCAAAATTTTAATAATAATGGAAAATAATCAATTTGATATCATCATTGTTGGAGGAGGAATTGTAGGGTTAGCATCAGCATATAAAATAAATTTAAAGT
>JAIOQD010000301.1 GCA_021413595.1 Bacteroidota bacterium
GGATTTTCGCGGAATTTATTCTTCAGAGAAGAATGTATCCTGAGCTTTTGTCGAAGGAATCCCTAACGCAATATTGGCAGCTATCAACCAAGAACTATCAACTATCGACTAATTTAACCATGATCGCAACAATTGAAATAAGCATGTATCCTTTATCGGATCAATACAAGCAGAAAATAATTGATTTTGTATTACGTTTAAAAGGAAATAAAAACATTCGGGTTGAAGTAATTGGCCTGAGTACACAATTGGTTGGAGAATATGATTTGCTGATGGAAGTATTAACAAAGGAAATGCGAACTGATTTTGAAAATGGAAAAGCAATGTTTATTTTAAAAATTGCAGGGACTGAAATGACCAAAGAAACATTACCTGACGAGTTTAAATAAGATATTTAAAGAATTTTCTAAAATTAAATAATACTCCCAAAAATGAAAAAAACAATCCTTTTTATTTTTGCTGTTTCCATAGCAGCATTGGCATTTAAGAACGATGGAAGTATTATTGGCAACCTGTTCCCTACAATGGAATGTGAAAATTACAATGGTGAAAAAATAAGTTTGCCAGTTGCAACAAAAGATAAATTCACTGTACTTGGAATGGCATTCAGCAATGATGCAGAAACTGATTTAAAAACCTGGATCACTCCTGTTTACAATAAATTTGTAGTTAAGCCGGACGCAAATGCCAATGCATTTGATGTTAAGTATGATTATGACATCAATCTTTTTTTTATCCCCATGTTTACTGGGATAAACCAAATAACAAGCAAAAGCTCTAAAGAAAAAATAAGGGCAAAAACCAACAAAGAATTGTATCCACACTTATTATTTTATGAAGGCGATAAAACCTATAAGAAGGAATTGGATTTTGAGAAAAAAGACGTTCCTTACTTTTTTGTACTCGATAAAACAGGAAAGATAGTATATGCTACCTCCGGGAAATACGACAGCAAAAAGCTAGAGAAGATCGTTGATATTCTGGAAGAGAATTAAACTTGGGTATTATTATTTCCTAAACATTTGTTGAAAAATAATTTATTTCGCCACCACCACCTTTTTTCTCGTCATTTGATCATTATTAAATCCAACAATAAAATAAATACCATTGCTTAGGTCTTCAATATTTATAGAGAAGTTATTTCCAATATTCAGTTCCAGCAAGTAAAAAGATCACCGGCACTATTCTCAATTTTCTCATTCTGTTTTATTTTAAAATATTTGTTAAAAGTATGTTGGCTTTTAGCCTTTGTTTTCGATTTTCGTTCAACATGCTTTAATCTAAGACGAAATCTTCAGTTTAGTTGTTTTTTGTAACAGAGTTTCTAATAGTAAGTTTGGAGTGTGCTTTAATGGAAAATTTATAACATAAAATAAACCTTGGATTTAATTTGTTAATTTCCTGTATTTCAATACCTTTACAAAAGAAGAATGCTACCTATAATTAAGATTAATTGAGAATAAAATTGCTTCATTATTATCAAGTTTTCAATACTATAACCGTTTGAGTTTTTTCATAATTTAACAGTAAATATTTAAACATTTTCTGTAGAATACAGAACTATACGTTTGTCAGTTTGTTCAAGAAAAATTGTATTAACGGTTATACCAGACATAAGATGAAAAAAATTACTTTTATAATCTGTTTTATTTGTTTCTCAATACTTAAAATATACTCTCAAACAGGCATAGGTCTTGATTGTAATCAACCTATTGATCCGGCTACCGGGGCAATACAACCGAATGCAACATTTGCGGTTGTGGGTACTACATGCACTCCTTGGGTACGTTTGAATTTTATTTTAGGCCCATGGTCATCACCTTCCGACCAAACATTACACAGTGGAAAAACATGGAAACAAACCTATGATGAAATTGTGAATGGCTTTACCAATCAAGGTGTTCAGGTATATGGATTAATAAGTGACCAGGCATCTTCCAATCCCAATGCTGTACTGCAATTAGAAACAAGTATAAACCAGGTTGCCACAGATGCCTGGATATCAGAATACGTAACCAATTTTGTAGATATTGTTGGTCATTTCAGAACCCGGGTAACTACTTACGAGTCTTATAATGAGCCAAACAACTGGAGTAATGGATCGGCTATCGTTCATCCCAAATGGTTTGCAAAAATTTTGCAGGAAGTGTACATGGAAACAAAGTACTATAACGGACATGATTCAGATCCAACCTGGCAGGTTAAATTAGTGTCAGGCCCTATATTTACGCATGCTTCTGATGATGGTGCTTCTTATATAGCGTCAACATACAGTTATGGAATCAGTGATTTCGACTGGACCTGGATTCTTGCTAATAAAGGCACTTATCCATTGGATGGTTACGGAATGCATATCTACACTACTCAAAGTGATTCTGATCCTGCTGTAGTTGTTCCGGGAATGAATGCTAATATCAACGCCTTCTGGAATAGTATTGTTAGTTATGAAGGATCCAATTCAAAAAAAATATGGGTTTCGGAATTTGGATGGGAGTCGAATGCTGTGGGATACCGATCAGAAACTTTCTTTTCATGCTTTCAAAGACCAGGTAAACTGTCCCGGCAGCGCATTCCCAACGGATCTACAGGCCACCCCGGACTGTTTAGGCAATGTGAATTTTAATTGGACAAATTCCGGATCGTCCTGGTATATTGACGTTTCAAGTGATCCGAATTTTGGAACTTTTTCAAATAAGGATGTAAGTAATCTGACTTCAACATCTGCTCCCACGGGATTTTCTCCTTCCATAACTTTTCTTCCTAACATCACCTATTACTGGCGAATATGGAGCGGTACTTCCCATACAAATGGAAATAGCTTTATTTGTGTTTCTCCAACCAATATGCAGGTTACAGCAGATTGTTTAGGTAACGTAAATTTTGACTGGACAAATTCAGGAAATGGCTGGTTTATTGATGTTTCAACCGATGCAAATTATTCTACCTTTTCAAATAAAGATGTTAGTAACCTGAGTTCAACAACTGCTCCTTCCGGATTTTCTCCATCCATTACTTTCCTTCCTAACACAACCTATTATTGGCGGATATGGAATGGTACTTCCCATTTAGATGGAAATAGTTTTATTTTCCAGCCATGTATTATCCCAACAAATCTCCAGGTTTTTATGGGCTGTTTCGGTGATGTTGCTTTTAACTGGTCGAATTCGGGAAGCGACTGGATGGTGGATGTTTCATCTGATCCTAATTTTAGTTTTTATTATAATACCAGTGTTTCAAATTTAACTACAATCACCGGTCCCTCAGGTTTTGCATGTGATATTGGCTTTGCACCTTGCACTCCGGGTTCATTGTCATTTCAACCAAACGTAACATATTACTGGCGGATCTGGAATGGGACCACTCACACGAGTGGAAATAGTTTTACAGTACCTGCAACCTTGGCCGCACCTATAATTACACCAAGTGGAGCCACTTCTTTTTGTCAGGGAGGAAACGTTACGCTGGATGCAGGATCCGGGTACACAACCTATTCATGGAGTAACGGGGAGACCACTCAAACTATTAGTGTTACAAGTTCAGATAGTTATTCGGTAACAATTACTATCGGGAATGGATGTTTGGCAAGTTCCGCAATAACAACAATACTTGTTGATCCTTTACCGGGAGCACCCATAATTACTCCAAACGGAACAACCACTTTTTGCCAGGGAGGCAGTGTGATTTTAGATGCAGGAGCAGGATATAGCACCTATTCCTGGAATAACGGAGGGACTTCTCAAACTATCATTGTTACAAGCTCAAATAGTTATGCGGTAGCAATTACCGATGTTAATGGCTGCTCGGCAAGTTCCGCAATAACCGCTGTAACCGTTAATCCTTTGCCTGCACAACCTGTCATTACACAAAATGGAAATATTTTAACATCAAATTACACAACCGGTAACCAATGGTATTTTAATGATAATATCTTAATTGGGGATACCTTGCAAAATCTTACAATTACTCAAGTAGGTAATTATCGTGTAACAGTTACAGATGCTAATGGATGTACCTCATCATCGGCTACCTTGATCATTATTTCCACTGATCTTAGATCTGATTTTTCTTCAGTTGAGGAGCTTGATGCACTATTGGTTTATCCTAATCCCAACAATGGTGTTTTTATACTGAAGTTTAACCTACTTAACATTCCATTAAAAATAACAATACTGAATTTATTGGGGGAACAAGTTTATTTTGCTTACACAACCAACAGTAATGGGGAGTTTACTATAAATCTCCCTTTAAGTAATACAGGCATTGTTTCGCAAGGAATCTATTTTATTCAGGTTATGGCTGAAAGTAAAATGTATAATATGAAGGTAGTATGTACTGAATAATTGAGTCATCAATATTGGATTCAATTTTTTGTTCTTTATTATTCATTTATGTCTTTTTAACAATCAACATATTGCTATAATACTTTAGCGCATTGTACCTGAATACTTTAATTGTTTAAATAAATAAGAATAATTATCTTTACTAATCAATTAACCATTTAACAAAATAAAGGATGAAAAAATCATTACTTGTTATTGCATTTGCATTTTTATTATCTCCCTTGTATTGCTTTGGACAAAGCAATGAAGCTGACGTAGTTGTTTTAAATAATTATGCTCAATCTTTTAATAAAGCCTATCAGCATCATCCTGAAATTCCGAAAGGAATATTAGAAGCGGTGGCGTTTTGCAATACCCATTTTATGCATATTCAACATGCTTCCTCACAACCGGAAAGTTGCACCGGTATCCCTAATACCTATGGTGTAATGGGTTTGACGCTTGACGGACAAAATTATTTTAGAAATAATCTGGCATTCGTTTCTAATTTATCAGGATATCAAACAATTGAAATTATCAGTGATCCGGAAAAAAATATCTTAGCCTATGCGGATGCTTATGTGGCAGTTAAGAATTCTTTGAACATCACCAGTAATGCTATTGCAGATCAACTACTTGTGTTAGCTGAACTAAGTGAGTTACCTCAGGGAACAGTCGGACAAAATTTTGCTCTTAACACACAACTGTATGGTTATTTGCAATTTTTAAATAATGTTAATTATCAGCAATTATATGGTTTTCCGAACCATATAATCGATTTAAGCGCAATTTTTGGTAAAGCTAACTATGCTGTTTTGAGTTCAACAGGAGTAACTGTAACTGATGAAAGTGTTTATAATAAAAGCAGTCAGCAATTTCAGGCTAAATCACTTCAATCAACAGATTATACTCCTGCATTATGGACTGCTGCAGCCTCTTGTAATTACAGCTCCCGCAGTGGTACAGCTATATCTGCAGTAACGATACACGATGTGGAAGGAAGTTATGCCGGATGTATCTCCTGGTTTCAGAACTGCGCATCAAGTGTTTCTGCGCACTATGTGGTTCGTTCAAGTGATGGACAGATCACTCAAATGGTTCTTGAATCAGGGAAAGCCTGGCATGTAGGAAATGAAAATCCATATACAATTGGTATTGAACATGAAGGCTATAATAATAATTCTTCTTGGTACACTACTGCTATGTACACACAATCCGCTGCTTTAGTAAGGGACATTTGTAGCAGTGGTTATGGTATTAGCCCATTAAGAACCTATTACGGCCCAGGGTGTTCCGGTGGTTCATCATCATGCGGCTTAGGAGCTTGTACAAAAATTAAGGGACATCAAATGTTCCCTAATCAGTCGCACAATGATCCTGGACCTAATTGGAATTGGGCAAAGTATTATTTACTTATTAATAATAATCCAACAATAACCACAGTAAGTGGTGTGTCTGGAAACTCATACGATAGCGGTGGTGCAGGAAACAATTATTCTGATGATGAACGCACCCTCACTTTAATTCAACCAGCCGGTGCAACATCTATTACTCTTAATTTTACATCGTTTAGTACAGAATTAAATTGGGATTATTTGTTAATTTATGATGGTGCCACCACTGCTGCTCCGCTTATAGGCAAATATTCGGGTACAACCAGTCCCGGTACTATTACATCAAATGGAGGAGCCTTATTACTTGAATTTCGTTCGGATTGCAATTCAACTTCTACAGGTTGGGCAGCAAGCTGGACAAGCAATGCAGTACCTCCGCCACAAGTGGATGTTACAGCTCCTACCACTACCATAAATACCCCTAACGCATGGGAAACAACTAATTTTACAGCGAATTTTACCGATGCTGATGAAACTGGCGGTAGCGGATTAGAAAAAAGTTATTACCAGGTGATTGATTATGATGGTACCGAATGGCGAGCCAATGCAAACAATGGTTTTTTTGCAGACAATTTTGATCTTGCCATTCATCCGGATTGGACAAGTGCTGTAGGAACTTGGAGTATTAATGGTGGTTCATTGTTTCAGGCTGATGAAGTATCGACCAATACCAATATTTATGCAACGTTGGATCAAACATTATCGAACAGGTATTTGTATAATTTTTACGGAAAAATAGATGGGTCAGGAACAACAAAACGTGCAGGTTTTCATTTCTTCGCAGACAATGGAAGCCTTACCAATCGTGGGAATTCATACTTTGTTTGGTTTCGTGTAGATGATGCATTATTGCAGGTTTATAAAGTTGTAAATGATGTGTTTGGTACGGCACAAATAAGTATTCCATTTACCACTGTTGCAAATCAATGGTATGATTATAAAATTATTTATGATCGTATCAGCGGCCAAATAAGCATATACAGAGATAACCAGTTTATTACCAGTTGGACAGATCCTACTCCGATTTCTACAGGAAATGCGATTTCATTTAGGAGCGCGGAGGCAAATTTTGCTATCAATGAATTAAAAGTGTATCGTTCACGTTCTGCAACATCCGCAGGTATAACAGTGGGAGCTGCTAGCACAAATGACATTCGGTTTCAAAATCCCGATCCTACTACTTGCTCTGGTAAGATCAAATCCATTTGTGCTGATTCAGCAGGTAATTTATCCGCTATTTTTTATCAGAATATCAATGTTGACTGGACACCACCATCGGCTGTTAGTACCATTAATGATGGTACGGGAGCGGATATTAGTGTTACTGCTTCATTAACCGATCTATCGGCCAACTGGACAGCATCCGCAGATCCTAATTCTGCAATTTCACGTTATTGGTATGCAATAGGAACAACACCCGGGGCAACAAATATTGTTAATTACACTGATAATTGGTTTAACCAGGCTGTTACTGCAACAGGTTTAAGTTCGGTGGCAGGGCAAATGTATTATTTTTCTGTTAAGGCCGAAGATGGTGCAGGTTTGCAATCAACTGTGGTTAGTAGTAATGGACAAACAATACTGCTAACTTCTATTGATGAACAAATTGCTGCTAATGGATTATCAGTATATCCGAATCCTTTTACGAATAATACAACTATCACTTATCAGTTAACTACTAACTCAAAAGTGGATGTAACTTTAACTGACGTATTGGGTAAAGTAATTGTTTTGTATGTTAACCAAGATCAGGCTGCCGGTAAACATGAAGTGTTAATAAATTCAACTGATCTGCAACTTGCAAAAGGAATGTATTTTGTGAAATTGGAAACCAATATGGGGGGGAATTTTGTAAAAGTTATTGTTAAGTAGAAGTCAAACGTTTTAAAATTAAATGCGAAAGCGTCCCGTAATTGTGCGGGACGCTTTTTTTTATTCACTTATGTATTCATAATGCAAATATAAAAGTTCAGTAGTTGTTAATTCAACCAACTGTTTACACCCTTTCTAATACGTGAGTGATTGCTGTAGAAGCTGTTCCGCCAATACTTTGTATCAGACCAATATTAGCTTCTTTTTTTACCTGATTTTTTCCTGCCCTGTCGGTAAGTTGAAGGTAAGCTTCCACGGCTTGATATACACCTGAAGCACCAATTGCATGGCCTCTTCCTTTTAATCCGCCAAATGTGGATACAGGGATTTTTCCATCCGAAAAAATTTCTCCTTTTTCGGCCAGCTTCCATCCTTCGCCCTGATTGGCAAATCCCATAGCTTCAAGTGAAAGGGTAGAGATTATAGAATATGCATCATGCAGTTCGAAAAAATCTACATCTTTTGGCTTTATCCCTGCCATCTTGAAAGCTGCTTGTCCGGATCGCTGAATACCTTCTGCCGCCAAAGCATTGGCTCTGTGATTTATTCCAACATATTCGGTAGATGATGCTGAGCCGGTTATCTTCACTTGTTGTGTTTTACCTTTATTATTGGAAGCACGTCTGGATAATACCAAAGCCGCAGCACCATCGCAAACCGGGGATGCATCATAAAGCCTTACATGCTCAGCGATATATTTGGAATCGAGATATTGATCTATCGTTATTTCTTTTTGAAACAATGCATTGGGGTTATTATTGGCGTTTTTATGTGCGTTAACGCTAAACATACCAAATGCATCAGGTGAAATTTTATATTTGTTAATATACATTTTCATTAACTTAGAATTTAAAGTAATGAAGGATTCCCCAATTCCGCCTTCCGTCTCCCAATCAGAAGCAGTAGCAATAGAACGAGTAATAAAATTTTTATCTTCATGCGACATTTTTTCTAATCCGCAAACCACCACAGTTTCGCATAAGCCACTCATAATTGCCATAAAGCCTGCGCGCAATGCAGCTCCTCCAGAGCCACATGCAGCCTCAAGTGTAACCGATTCAATTCCTTTTAATCCTGCCGCTGTGGCAACTAAAGGCCCCAATTGCTGCTGATTACATAATACTCCCGAAAGCATATTTCCTAGAAAGATAGCATCCACTTTTTCCACACCTGCGTCTTTCATAGCTAATACCACTGCCTGAGCACCCAT
>JAIOQD010000302.1 GCA_021413595.1 Bacteroidota bacterium
AAATACCGCACGAATGAAATTTTAAAACAGAACGGATTTTTAATTGCTGAACATTTATTGATTTCTGATGAAGCCTGGAACGCCAATAAAAATGAAGTACTGAACACTATTAAAGAAAAAATCCATTTTCCATTTATTGCAAAACCTGTGGATGATGGTTGTTCATCGGCTGTACGTAAAATAAAAACAATTGAAGAATTTGAAGCATTCGCAAAATTAATTTTCCGTAAACAGGAAAATTTAGATGCCACTGCCGCACAAGTATTGCACATCAAGGATAAAGAAGAGTTCCCAAGAAAACAGGTTTTGTTGGTTGAAGAGTTAATAAGCAAACGCGATGCGAATCATTTTCTTGAAATTACCGGAGGAATGCTTACTAGGTATGATGCTCAAGGCAATATTATATACGATGTTTTTGAAGCTTCTGAAGCATTAAGTGGAGGAGAGGTTTTATCATTAGAAGAAAAATTTTTAGCAGGACAAGGTCAAAACATCACGCCAGCTCGCTATTCTAAGAACAAAACTGAGCGTCAACAAATTTCTGATAAAGTAAAACAAGCCTTGGGTGATGCCGCTAAACTATTAAACATAAACGGTTATACACGTATAGATGCATTTGTACGAATTTATGATGTGAACAGGGTTGAAGTAATTTTCATAGAAGTAAACTCGTTGCCCGGAATGACACCAGCTACCTGCATTTTTCATCAATGCGCACTTGAAGGGTATAAACCTTACGACTTTATTGACAACATTTTAAATTTTGCTTTTCAAAAAATGAAGGTGGTGCTGAAGTAGTTGCAGCTATAAAATTGATTTTATCCCCCTGACAGGGTTTCAAACCCTGTTAGGGTTAAATTAGCTGTAAATGTTTTCATCTATGGGTTTCCAAATCCTAACGGTCAATTTAAATTTGTTACCCTTTTACCCCTAACAGGGTTTGAAACCCTGTCAGGGGAGATAATTGCAAAATAAAGTTCATTCATTAAAACTTATAATGATAAAAATTGGAATAACAGGCGGTATTGGTAGCGGAAAAACTACTGTTTGTAAAGTTTTTGAATTGCTTGGTGTGCCCGTCTATTATGCGGATAGTGAAGCAAAACAAATTTTAGATTCAAACTTAGAAGTAAAAAAGTCCATTATAAACACATTTGGCAATGATGTTTTAAATGAGGTGGAGAAAATAGACAAAAAAAAATTAGCGTCTATGGTCTTTAACAATAAAGAGAATTTAGAAAAGCTTAATTCCATTGTCCATCCAGCTGTCCGTGAACATTTCGAGAATTGGCTACTACAGCATTCAACCCAAAAATATATTTTAAAAGAGGCAGCTATTTTATTCGAGAGCGGTTCATATAAATTAGTTGATAAAGTTATTGCTGTGGTAGCCCCATTGGAACTAAAAATAAGCCGAACCATGCAACGCGACAAGGTAAATCAAGTGGAAGTAGAACTTCGAATCAGTAACCAACTGAATGATGATGAAAAAATAAAACGTTCGCAATTTGTGATTCATAATGATGAACAGCAATTGCTCATCCCACAGATCTTAAATATTCATGGTCAAATAACTAAATTATAAATATTTTTCTGTGATTGCTAAAACTTTACTATTTTCGGTAACAAATTAATTAAAACGATACAACAGTTTATGGAAAATCAAAATCAGGGAACATCAAATCAGGGAAACGTAAATCAACAATTTAACCAGCAATTTTCACAACCCTTGGGACAACAACAACTGCCTAATTCAACTGCCGTTTTGGTATTGGGAATTATTTCAATTGCAGGTTGTTTTTGTTATGGTATTGTTGGTTTAATACTTGGTATTATTGCGATAGTATTGGCCGGAAAAGCAAATGTTTTGTATCAGCAAAATCCGAATAATTATTCCGAGGCTTCATTAAAAAATTTAAAAGCAGGGAAAATATGTGCAATCATTGGAACTTGTTTATCCGCATTGTACTTTGTAATTCTAGTAATTTATATTGCATTTATTGGTACTGTTCTTACAGCTATGCCATGGGGTGATATTTTAGGTAAACACTAATACTACTGTTAAATAAATATATAAATAGAAGCCTTACCTAAAATAGGTAAGGCTCTTTTTTTTTCAATGCAAATGCTTCAATTAACTCATTGGATTGAGAATCACATGATGCCCTGTTTTTACAAACAGATATCAGGTATCGATTGTCCGGGCTGCGGCATGCAGCGATCTTTTATTGAATTGTTGCATGGTGATTTTATTGCTAGTTTTAAAATGTACCCAGCCTTGTTACCTGTGCTATTTACATTGGGTTTAACTGCTGCTCATCTGTATTTTAAATTTCAAAATGGTGCAGCATTCATTAAGTATTCTTTCATTTTTACTATTTCGATTATTAGTATAAGTTACATCTTTAAGTTATTGAAATGAAAATAGTTGATGTCAATCAAATTCGAGAAATCGATAAATTTACAATCGAACATGAACCTATTTCTTCAATTGATTTGATGGAAAGAGCTTCAACATCCTGTGTAAATTGGCTCACAGAACAATTCGATACTAAAACCACGTTTACTATTTTTTGCGGACTTGGCAATAATGGTGGAGACGGCTTAGCGATTGCACGATTATTATCTGAAAGAAATTTTAAAGTAAACATTTTTATTACCAGATACTCTGAAATACAATCAGAAAATTTTAAAATAAATTTACAAAGGCTTTCAGCCATTGAAACGATTGTGATCCAAGAGATCAATATTATTTCGGATCTTCATTTAAAGCCTTTTAATGAAGGAGAAAAGACTGAAGTAATAATTGATTCGATCTTTGGTTCTGGCTTGAATAAGCCCATAGATGGATTAATTACTGATGTTATTAGTTTCATCAATCAACAACCATCACCTGTTATTTCAATTGATATTCCTTCCGGTTTGTATTGTGATAAGCTGAATTCAGTAACGGATTTTATAGTAAAAGCAAATTTTACGCTTACTTTTCAATTTCCGAAATTATCCTTTATGTTTCCCGAAGTGGCTCAATACATTGGTGAATTTACTGTTTTTGATATTGGTTTGCATCGGGATCATATCAATCACACTCAAACAAAAAATTATTTTATCACCAAAAATGATGTACGCGTTTTTTTGAAAACACGTAGTAAAATTGCACATAAAGGTATTTTCGGACATGCATTAATAGTTGCAGGAGCGTACGGAAAAATTGGTGCAGCAGTACTTGCAGCAAAAGGTTGCTTAAGAGCCGGAGTGGGACTATTAACAATTCACATTCCAAAAATCGGATATGAAATAC
>JAIOQD010000303.1 GCA_021413595.1 Bacteroidota bacterium
CATGATTCCAATTCCAATTAATAATACTTCCTGTGCTTGCCTCATTAAAAATCATTGCGGTATTTAAGCAAACAGAATCCATTGAAAAAAGTGCCTGTGGTAAAGGATTCACAACTATATTGATCGATGACGAATCGATACAACCGTTTGAATTAGTTACCACAACCGTGTACATGGTGGTAGAAGCCGGACTTACAGTGATGGTTGAATCAGTTGAATTTCCGGGACTCCATAAATAAGTCCCGCCACCGGATGCAGTTAAAGTTGTACTATCACCTAAACAGATCAATGTATCACCAGTTAATGTTATAACGGGCAAGGAAATAACTGTTACTGTTATACTATCTGTATCAGAACAGTTATTGGCATCAAAACCAGTTACAAAATAGGTTGTAGTCACCAATGGAGATGCAATTACTACATCACCTGTACTTGCATTTAATCCGATAGTTGGCGACCATGAATAGGTAACAGCACCGCTTGCAATTAAGGTGTCTGCTCCTCCCCCGCACTGTGGAGGAGGTATAAGGGACTGACAGTTGGTATCCAACGTTCCAAAAGCTAAATTACAATACGTTTCACTTTGAAGATAATCAAACGAAATACACGTATGTAATCCGGGAAACTGGATGATGGTAAATCCCTCTGTCCCTATAAATGAGGTATTGTTTGGATAACTCATTCCTAGACCTTGCCAGATAACCTGATAAGGAACGGAAGTATTGATCTGAACACTGTTTCCTCCATTTCCGATACTTGACATTGCAATTTGTGGATTAACAACAGGCCGGTTGAAACAAAATGTAAATAATCCGGCAAGGTCATTTCTGATAGCTGTGTTATTAGCAGGTACATTATATTGAGGAGGAAAAACGCCTCCATTGTACATTCCGCCAGTAGTGGATAAACCACCTGATGGCTTAGTAACCAAAACGCTTAAATCCGAAGATATAGTTCCTGCTCCGGATGTTCCACTAACACTGCCCCAGGAGGCCCAATTCAATTTAGCAGAATCGCAAAGCGGATTCATTGGCCCCCTAACATTTACTATGGGCTTAGGATTCACAGTTAATGTAACAACAGCAGTGTTGATGCATCCTAAAATATCTGTTCCGGTAATCGTATAGGTTGAGGTTGCAGCCGGACTTGCTGAAACAGAATCCCCGATGCTGGCACTTAGTCCGGTTGCCGGAGACCATGCGTAGGTATTGGCTCCGCTAGCGATTAAATTCAATGATGAACCGATACAAGTGGATGGTGCAGGTGGTGAAACACTAACTGTTGGTAATGGATTAACAGTTACCGTTTCTGATGCAGTACCAACTCCACATGTTGTACAAGCCAGAGTACCTTGAGTACAGGCAGGCGACTGGTCGGTAGTTACACTATACTCCCCCGCAGAATCAACAACAATGCTTTGTGACGTTTCACCGGTACTCCATAAATAAGAATTTGCAGTGCTTGAAGTAAGAGTTACCGATTCACCCTGACAAAGCGTAAGAGACCCATTTGCAGTGATAGTTGGAGTGGCTGGGGCAGATAAGGTATAAACTCCCATTTCAATAATAGCAATCCACGAAGGCGAAACAAGGGAGGTTACTCTAAGCCCTCTTACATTCGATAAAGGCGCATTGCTATAACACCTTTCTATTAATTCTCCCGTAACAAAAAAACCAGTGATTGGATCCACCATTGTCCATGTTACCATATCCGGAGAAGTCCATATCTCATGATTCACATTCCCATTTGGTGACATGGAAAACATAATATTAATATTGTTTATCGTATAGGTTGAAAGCAAATCAATTTCCAGTGATTGTATCGCATAGTTACCTGAATTCCACATATCACCACAACTGCCATTAACAGCATTTGCCGCAATGTTAGGGGGGTTAATGCCACTTACTGTAACAGGCTTGCCTAAAGCCACATTATCGCACTGTGCCATTACAGAGGTGTAAAAGCAAACAAAAATAAAGGAAAAGAAAAGGGCGATCTTTTTCATTTTTTATTTTTGTTAATCATACGAATAAAACAATTTTAAATAGTAGTTCATCTTTTTGATCTTTTGCATACATACAGGTTGCATAAAACCTACAAAAGGTTGCATTTATACATCATTGAGAACAATAAAAAACAAAGCATCTCGCCAACCCTCCTATTCCATTCGATAAATGGGAAATGGACATTTAAGCACGGAATGAACAGGCTGAGTGAATAAAAGATATTGTTATCTCAGCATGGTTACAGTTCCCTTAAAAAAGTGCACATCATTTTTAATGTCAGTGATCTTGAATGAATAAATATAAATATCCACTTCGGAAATGCCACTACCCTTATTTGCTTTGCCATCCCAAGGTTCGTTAACATCGGTAGTTTTAAAAACAAGATTTCCCCAACGATCAAATATCATCATTTCATATTCTTTGATAAATAAGCCCTTTCCTGAAAATGTATCATTTTTAAGATCGCCATTGGGTGAAAATGCCTCGGGAATATAAAACACAAATTCCGGTTCAATAATAATGGTTTTATAGGCTGTATCAATACAGGCATATTGTGTAGCAGTGATAAGCCTTACTAAATAGGTGCCGGTATCACCATAGGTGTGAGAAAGCGGATTCTCAATCAATGCTGTTTGAAGATCACCAAAATCCCATGTCCAGAAATCAGCTCCGGTTGATGTATTTACAAAAGAGATCACAGGATTTATAATACTTGTTTTTGGAGGTTGTACAACAAAATCAGCAACAGGATTGGGATATGCTGTAATATAATTATTTTTTGATAAAGCGGTAACGCATCCACTATCAGAAGTTGTTGTTAAGGTAACAGAAAAATAAAGCGCTGAACTAAGGGATGTGTTCGCATAGCAATGGTCAAAATTTTTCGAAGTAATTATAGCACCTCCGTCACCAACATTCCATGCCCACTGCACAACTGTGCCGGGTGTAACAGCAGACAGATCCAGAAAGGAAACACACAATGGAGCACAGCCGGTGGTATCACTTGAACTAAAATTTACAACCGGGTTTGGATGAACAATCACTGTTTTAAGGATGGAATCAAGACAACCAAAACTGGATACTGTTACTAATTTAACACTATAGGAACCAGTTGCAGAATAGAGGTGTGAGGCAGTTTGATTTATATAAGCAGGGCTGCCATCCCCAAACTGCCATCCCCATAACTGTATAATATCGGGTGAGGTAATAGTTGATACATCAGAGAATGTAACAGTGCTTCCATCACAAACATTTGCAGTATTGAATTTTGCATCGGGCAGAGGATGAACCACCACGCTTTTTGTAATTGTATCCATACACCCATTATTGCTCGTTGTAATTAAAGAAACGGGATAAGTCCCTGCACTTGTGTAGGTATGAGTAGGGTTTTGACCAGTACCAGGAGGACTGCTATCGCCAAAATTCCAAGCCCAGCCTGTAACAGAATCGGCAGGTATCGACAGATCCGCAAAACTCATAGTTTGATTTAAACATATATCTGTAAAACTAAAATCGGCCACTGGTAAACAAAATACCCTAGTAGTTTTTGAGATCGAATCCATACAGCCTGTATTGGCTGTTACTATTAATTTAACGTTAAAAACCCCGCAGGTTAAATAGGAATGAGTTAAAGTGGGCAGTGCAGATGAAGTGCCATCTCCAAAGATCCATTTCCACGATGCAATATTTCCAGGGCTAACGGTGGAGTTATCAGTAAATAAGGTACTATTTTGTAGGCAAACATTTGTTTTAGTGAAAGCCGCAGTAGGATTAGTAAACAACGTTACTGCAGTAGCAGCTGATGTTGCGGTACATGAATTTGCATCCGTTACCACCACGGTAAAACTTCCTGTTGCAGTTACAGTTATCGATTGTGTGGTAGCGCCATTACTCCAGCTATAAGAACTTGCAGCACCTGCTGTAAGATCAACACTTCCTCCGGGGCAAAAGCTGGTTGATCCGCTGGGGCTTATCACTGTTGAAGGGCTATTAACGGTAATGGTTACCGAGCTTTGTGAAAGACAACCAAACCTATCGGTAGCAGTAACATCGTATTGTGTAGTTACTGTTGGCGTTACTGTTGGGCTGGCAGATGTTGATGTAAAACCAGCAGGTATGGATGTCCAGCTATAGGTATAAGGCGATGATCCTAAAAAAGTGGTAGTAGGAAGAGTCACATTACTACCAACACAAATACTCGTAGCGCTAGGTGTAATGGTTGTTATAGGGCATAAGTTCACTTCTATAACTGATTTAGAACCTCCCGAACCGCAATTAAGGTCGTTCCATCTGCCGTTCGGGTATATTTGAACACAATCTTCGTTTCCAGAATTATTAGGCTCTCCCCCATTCCAGTTCGTATAAATAACAGCACTTTGATCGTACCATACATGATTCCCTTCACTGGCAACATCATTAAATCCTATCCAGATGATACCACCAAAACCATTGGTATTCAATTCACTTACAATACATGCATTTTCAGCGGCTGATTGCACAGAAATAAGATTTGCCCCAAAGCCTTGCGCCCAGGTCTGAGCATCATTACCTGTTTGCGATATTGGATTATAGAAATACATACTGCATGACGAAAGGCAAGAAGTCAATTCGGTACAGCCCGCACCTGTAAAGGTGGATCGGATAAGATTCAAATCACAACCTGCCTGCCCCTTTACAGAAATTATGTTGTAAAAGAAGGAATAAAAGACAAAAATGAATATGAAATATTTTTTTTTCATGTTAAATTTCATGGAATTTCAAAGATACTGATATTTTATCAGCTTAAACCGCATAGACCTATGTAGAAACTGATAATTCATTAAGAAAAAAGCGCAAAAATAAATTTAGAAATATACAATAAACGTAAAAATTAAAAAATCGTTTCGCACACCTCTTGATTTTATTTTAATATTTTTGAATATGCCGTTTGAGTTTAAATTTATATTTATTAAGTTTGTAAGTAAGCTATCAAAGACCCACTTCCTTTAAATTAAAATCCCAACACCTAAATTTTATAAATATGAAATATTCTATTCTTTATTTATGGTTGATGCTCCTTGTAACATTTTCTTACTTACAGTCATGTACGTATGATAAAGGTGACTTACCAATACCAATTATAACTGCACCTTACCAAACTGTTATTAAACCAATATTGGTGACTTATTGTTATGGACAAGGCACTCAAACCTGCCATGTTACCGTTTCAAATCAAGGAGCACCAGGGGATTTCACTACTTATGCCGGTATTAAAGCAAAGGTTGATAATGGAACCATACAAAGCAGGGTATTAACTTCAGGTGGCGGGATGCCACCAACCTACTCCACCGGGCCAACTGCATTATCTTCGGATGATTTAGAAAAAATAAGAACCTGGGTAATTAATGGAGCCCAAGACAACTAATTTTTTTGAGCTCAATATAACGTTCACACGATTTAGCTTGAGTTCCCTTTAATATAAGCTATTGTCAATTCCGTGATTTTTTATTAAAAAATTGACATGATTTGTAATCCTTAACGATTACAGATCCCTTTAAAAGCGCAGTATTCGCAATTATTAAAATCGGTGGCTTGTTTAAATTCGATTTCGGGATTGAATATTTCAGAAAGGATATTTTCTAATTGTTCTTCAAATTTATTTAAAATAGAAACATTCAATAAATCACTATTATTTATTTTAACGGTTTTTAATCCGGCACTTAACTCCCGAAATGTAATAATTCCTGAAACCATATTATCCAGTATTGCAGGATTCATCTTTTGATACATCCATGCATACATCAATAACTGAAAGCTTTTTGCAAGTGTACTATCTGTTTGTATGTTGCTCCACTCTTCTAGCTTTAA
>JAIOQD010000292.1 GCA_021413595.1 Bacteroidota bacterium
TTAAATGGTGGATATTCAATTATTTATACAAAGGAGCTGAAAGATTCTGATTTCGAGGCATATAAAGTCGAAATTAAAAAAATCAAATTTGCAGCTCTTGACGAAGTTTTATTTAATCTTGAATTGGCATATTCAAAGAAAAAAGAAGAGTGGAAAAGGTATATAGATTTAAGCGTTGAAAAAGGAGATCAATATTTTCATTCAGCCGATGATTATAACAATATTTCATGGGATATTTATGAACATTCGGATGATAAAGCTGCTTTGCAAAAGGCTGAAACATGGATGCAAAAAGCTGTTAAAGACCAACCGAATTGGTACAATTACGATACCTATGCTGGAGTTTTATATAAGTTAAATAAAAAGCAGGAAGCCAAAGCAGCCGGCAATAAAGCTATTGAATTAGCAAAAATAGGGGGTATAGCAGAAGAAGAATACAAAGATACAAAGGTATTGTTGCAAAAAATTGAAAAATTAAAATAATAAATTACGGATAACAAATCTTTACGAATTTACGAATCTGTGTATTAAATAGCAAACGCAGATTCGCAAATTCGTTTTTTTATTCGTTATCCGTAACTAATTACTAATACAAAACTATATTATCAATCAATCGCACATTACCAAGTTTAAGTGCAACACAAGCAACCGCAGTTGCAGCTTGGTTGTAATCAGTAATCGGTTGCAAACTGTCAGCATCTGAAATTTCAAAATACTCCAATTCAATTTTGGGTTCAGCCTTTAATTGATCTTCCGCAAAGGATTTTAACTCGACAATAGTTTTTGTTGTTTGTAATTCTTTTACTTCAAACAAAGTTTTTGAGATTATAGAAGCAAGATTTCGTTCTTCAGCGCTTAATCTTTCATTTCGAGAACTCATTGCCAAACCATTGCTTTCCCGAATAATAGGACATGCAAAAATTTCAATAGGCATATTCAGTTGTTTTACCATTTTCCGGATTACTGCCAATTGTTGAAAATCTTTTTGCCCGAAAAAAGCTTTGTTGGGCTCCACAATTCTGAAGAATTTACTTACCACCTGTGCCACACCATTAAAATGCCCCGGGCGATGAGCCCCTTCCATTACTTCAACCAACGAACCAAAATCTACGGTTTTACCTTCCGTCCAGCTTTTATCTTCAATTTTCTCTTTTTTTAGTTCCAGCTCTTCAAATGTATAAAGTTCAGATACTTCAGGGATAAATAGGATATCGCAATGGGCTGTTTCCAATAATTTGCAATCGGCCTCAAAGGTCCGGGGGTAGTTCTGTAGATCGTTAAGATCATTAAATTGGGTGGGGTTCACAAAAATACTGCAAACAACAATGTCACTTTGTATTTTTGCTGCATTGATCAATGAAATATGCCCTCGGTGCAAGGCACCCATTGTTGGTACAAAACCAACAATATAGTGTTGATCTTTTACGTTATCTAAGTAGATTTTTAGTTGCTGAGCCGAATTAAAAATAATCATTAAACAAAAGAATAGCTAAAAATCGTTAATATCTTAGTTAATAGCGCCCATTAAGAGATAATAGGGCAAATCTAATATTAATACTTTGAAAATTCGATTTTTTTTCATTACTTTTGTTTACTTTTTAACAATCTAACCTTAATCCAACTCATATGAAGAAGAAAGCGAGAGTTTTATTTGTATCACAAGAAGTAACCCCCTACTTAGATGAAACTCCAATGGGTATTATTGGGCGCAAATTGCCACAAGGAATACAAGAACGAGGAAAGGAAATAAGGACATTTATGCCTAAATATGGTTGTATTAACGAAAGACGTAACCAATTGCACGAAGTAATTCGTTTATCAGGTATGAATTTGATTATTGATGATTCAGATCACCAGTTAATTATTAAAGTTGCATCCATCCAATCGGCTCGTATGCAGGTTTATTTTATTGATAATCAGGAGTATTTTGAACGTAAACATATTTTAACAGATAAAAAAGGGGAGCATTTTACCGACAATGATGAGCGTGCTATTTTCTTTTGCCGCGGAGTGATTGAAACTGTTAATAAATTAGGTTGGTCTCCTGATATTGTTCATTTGCATGGTTGGATGACTAGTTTAACTGCACTTTATTTAAAAAAATCATTTAAAGACAACCCATTATTTGCTGATACTAAAATTGTGTACTCAGTGTATGATGATGAATTTACGGTTCCTCTACACAAAGATTTTTCAAAAAAGGTTTTATTCGATGGAATCGAAAAAATAGATGTGGAATTGTATAAAAATCCTACTTTTGTGAATGTTAGTAAGTTGGCAATTGATTTGGCCGATGGTGTAATTAAAGGAAGTGCGAAAATTAATTCAGACATAGAAAAATATATCAAAAAATCGGGCAAACCGGTACTTGAATACATGGCCGGTGATGAATACATCGCTGCTTATTCAGAGTTTTATGATGCTGTGCTTGAAGAGGTAGTGGAAGCGGTGTAGGTTAATATAATTGTTTATATGGTTTTATACAATAAAAGAATATCCAAAATTTTGCCTCAAGTAATTGGGGCAAAATTTTTTTTAATTCTACTCGTAAATTTTTTAATTAGTTTAACATCTTGTGATGAATCCAGTGTGGTTGGTTTAGATGTACAACCTACTAATGACTTGTTAAGTGTTGATTATCAGGATACAACCACTTTGGTTGCCAAAACAGTAAGTGTAGATTCATTACGTACTGACGAAACACTTATTATTACTGCTGATGCATTATTAGGTATTTATATGGATCCTGTGTTCGGAAAAACAACAGCCTCGCTTTATACCCAGCTTCGGTTACCAACCAATAACCCCTTGTTTGGAACAAATCCTTTAATTGACTCTGTTGTTTTGTCTTTAGTTTATGACCCTGCCTATTATGGAAAAATGCAACGTGTTGAACAAAAAGTTAACGTATATGAGGTTGCAGAGGATATAAAAGGCGAAAATAGCTACTATTCAAATAATACACTAACTGTTAAGTCTTTAGACCTAGCAAATAATTATGGATTTATTCCTGAACCTTCTAAAAGTGTAACAATTCTTAATGAACTCCTAAAACCTCAGCTTCGCATACCATTGGATATCTCTTTTGGCCAATCAATTTTAAGCGACCAACCTACTGTTAACCTGGCAAGCAATACTGCTTTTCAAAGTTTTATGAAAGGGCTTTATATTACTACCGAACATACGACAGGTTTGAACAGTTTAGATGGAAATATTTTACATTTTAAAATGGCTGATGCACAATCAAAGTTGACCTTGTATTATCGCAATGATACAGATGATTCCTTAAAATACGATCTGGGTTTAGGCAGTGTTGCCCGTTTTTCATATTTTACTCATGATTATTCTACAAGTATTGATGCGAACCTTGCAGCCCAATTAAGCACATCCACACCTCCACCAACACAAAATGATGTGGTATTTATTCAATCAATGGCCGGGGTTAAAACTACAATCGAATTACCTTATCTAATGAATTGGGTAAATGCGGGTAACATTGCAATTAATAAAGCCGAGCTAGTAATAAAAGTAGATCCAACTTCAACATACATGCTTGATACCTTTGCAGCTCCCACCAAATTAGTATTATTTGGTATTAATGATGATGGCACCAATTATGTATTACCGGATGCCAATGAAGGGGATAATTATTTTGGAGGAACGTATAATTCAACTACACACGAATACCACTTTAATATTGCACGTTACATTCAGCAAGTGTTGGCAGGAAAAAGGAAAAACAATGGTTTGCATTTACTTGCAGGAAGTGGAGCAATAAATGCCAACAGGGTAGTAATAGGTGGTGGAGGAAGTAATAGTCTTTACCAAATGAAACTAAATATAGGATATACTAAATTAGAATAAATTAATTGGAGAATTGGGGAGTTTTAAAATTACCCAATCACTAAATCACTAAATCTAAAATAAATATGTGCGGAATAGTTGCATACATAGGAAACAGACAGGCATACCCGATCCTTATAAAAGGGTTACAACGCCTTGAATACAGAGGGTATGATAGTGCTGGTGTTGCTTTAATAGATGAGAATTTAACTTCAAATACTGTTGAATTAAACGTTTATAAATGCAAAGGTAAGGTTGCAGAATTAGCCAGTTTTGTTAGCGATAAAAACAAAAATGGGACTATTGGTATTGGTCATACTCGTTGGGCTACACACGGTGTCCCTAATGATGTAAATGCGCACCCGCATTATTCAAGTTCCAAAAATTTAGTGATGATACACAACGGAATCATTGAAAATTATGGTTCACTAAAAGAAGAATTAAAAAAACGTGGTCATATTTTTTTAAGTGATACTGATACAGAAGTTCTTATTCATTTAATTGAAGACATTCAACAAAAAGAAAAAATACGAGTTGGTGAAGCCGTTCGATTAGCGTTAAACCAGGTTGTTGGAGCTTATGCGATTGTGGTTCTGTCTAAAGACAATCCTCATGAATTGATTGCAGCTAAAAAGGGTAGTCCTATGGTAATAGGTATTGGTATTGATGATTTTTTTGTTGCATCAGATGCAACACCAATTATTGAATACACAAAAAATGTGGTGTATTTGGAAGATGAAGAGATCGCATTTATTGAACGAGGGAAAGAGCTGAAAATAAAAACGATCAGGAATAAAGTTAAAACTCCATACGTACAGGAATTGGAGCTAAAGCTAGAGGCTTTGGAAAAAGGAGGGTATGATCACTTTATGTTGAAGGAGATCTATGAGCAGCCACGTTCAATTAAAGACAGTATGCGTGGGAGATTGAGTGCTGAAAAGGGTATAGTAAATTTGGGTGGTATTGCTGAATACGAACAAAAATTTTTAAATGCAAAACGAATTATTT
>JAIOQD010000059.1 GCA_021413595.1 Bacteroidota bacterium
CCAATTACAATGGGAAACATTTACTTGAAATGAATTTGCCTTCAGTATATGCAGCATTAAGATTTGCTCAGTTAAATTTTGAGGGGAGAGGTTCTTCCCCTTTGGTGAGGTTGGGAGCTTCTATTTCATACGAAGTGATCGTTATAGATGATGCTTCTGTTGATGATTCAATAGTATTTATTCAACAACAGTATCCCGACATTAAATTGCTTGTTAATGAGTCGAATAAAGGATTTTCACCTACCATTAATAAAGGAATCTTTGCTGCTCAGCACGAATTGGTTTTGGCTCTCAATTCTGATGTGCAACTCAAAGAAAATTATTTTATCGACCAATTGAAATATTTTGAAGCCCTTGATACTTTTGGTGTAATGGGAAAAATAATTGACCTCAATGGCTCCGAAATTCAAGATGGTGCAAAATACCCCAAAACTGGTGTTAAAGGAATCAAAACTACTTTCAACTATATTCCACTTACTGAAACGAATGAAATGTGGCTGCCAAGTTTTTTTCTTTCCGGGGCAAATGCATTAATGAACCGTGAAAAATTATGGCAATTAGGAGGTTTTGATGAACTATATGCACCGTATTATTACGAAGATGCCGATCTAGGGATTCGTGCCTGGAGGGTAGGCTGGAAATGTTATTTTGAACCGCAATCTGTTTGTATGCACGCGATCTCCTCAACTATTGGTAAATTGAAATCGGAAAAAGTCAAAATAATTATAGAGCGTAACCGTATTATTTTAAATCACCTGCATTTGATGAACGGACAGCTTCTTTTTTTTAAATGCTGGTTATGGATCCGATGTTTTAGTAAACTTATAAAAGGTAATGTTACTATTTATAAAGCGATACAATTGTTTCGGAAAGAGCGGCCATTATTGGATATATCCAGACAAAATATATTAAAATTGCAAACAAAGAACAAAAAACAGTATACCGTATATGACACGGAGCGTTTTATCCTAAAAAAAATAAGATCAATAAAGTATCGTGTTTTTTAGCTGTGTTTCTTGTTGAAAAAGCGATTCAAAAACGCAAAAAATCTTGTATCAAAACGTAGTCTTCATGAATTTCATTTTAATGAACTTAATTTCTTTTTTTGAAGCAACTTGTTCTTTTTCATGAAATAGTATTCGCTCTTCGAAACGAATGTGTTTTTCTAATTCTTCTTCTATTAAACTAAGGGATTTTGCAATGTCCTTTTTAGCCTCAAATAATCTGATTAATCTTTTGTATTCTGAAATTGCTTTTTTAACTAAAGGATGATTTTTACCTAAAATTGGGAATACTACCATTGTTTATTAATCGAACTCAGGTTATAAGGAAATAAAATTGGAATGTGGCTACAGGATAGATTTGTTGGTAGAAAACACTGTTGTTGTTGAGTTAAAAACAGTAGATGCTTTTAATCCCGTGCATGAAGCACAAATTTTGACTTACATGAAGTTTTCAAATAAACTAATAGGTCTTTTAATTAATTTCTATGTAACATTGTTAAAAAATGGAATCAAGAAATATAAACGATAATCATACTCAGTGGTTCTCTGTGGGTGCTCCGTGAAACTCAGTGTAACTTTTTTATGAAATGTTTTTTTGCGTAACATCTTGAATAAGTGAGTTATCTTATCATGATATTGTTTCATAAAATTTAATTGTGTCGAAAATTAGATTCTGTTAATTGTTGGGGAGTTAATAAAGGAAACGTCCAAAAGTTAAGAAGGTTTGTTAATTATAGAGTAGTAGCTTATGTGAAATTAGTCTTTTCATTTGGGAGACAAAATACAAATTCTGTTTTAACATTATAGGCTCCACTCTAGACCTTAAAGGCCAACAAACTTTAATTCAATAATATTGAAAAGGTTGCTATGGGAACAATTAAAGCAATATCAGAATTTAAGAATACCTTTGATACAAAATAATTTAAATATTCGTAGGACTATGAAATGGGCGTATAGCATAAAAAATAAATTGGTGGCATCTGGGGCGCTGCTTTCACTCTGTTTATTGGTTTTATTTAGTAATTATATTGATAGAGACCATACACAAAACGTAAAAAATTCAATTAGCACATTATATGAAGACCGATTAATCGCAGAAAGCTATATTTTAAAAATGACAAGCAGTGTCTATCAAATAAAGGAAGCATTAAACGCTGATATGAATGATGCCAGCAAAGATAATACGATCAATAATTTGCTTTTAAATATTAAAGAACTAAGCAATGCTTACCAAAAAACTAAATTCACAGATGTAGAGAAAAAAAAAGCTGATGAGTTGTTAATTACACTTCTTGAATTTGAATCAGGTAATTTGAATAACACTCAAATTAAATTAAAATCTGCAAATGAGGCACTTGTTATACTCAATGAACTATCCGCAATACAATTAGATGAGTCGAAACAAATTATGGCTTATGCCGAAACATTATACCTTTCGGGTAAAACATCATCACAATTCGTTTTTGCTATCATTATCATTATTTTATTAGTTCTTCAGGCACTTGTATTTACTTCTAAAACATTAATTCCAAATAATAAAACGAAATCCCCAAATCTTAACTAGTATCATGTCAATGATGAATTGACGGATAAAGTTTTTTTAATTTTATTCTCGCATCCATTGTTGTAAACTGCCAGTTAATTTTCGCTTTCTTGTTATTTCTATGTATTTCCCTATGCAACTTTTTGAACAACTTTAGTGTCTTTCAAAAAAGTAAAAATTAATTTCCAAAGAATATTGAACAATGAAAGGTCATTCAGTATAAATTTAGTTAATTCAAATTGAATGCTTTTTTTACATATATTTGGGCAAATTCGGAGAATTTCTAAAATGAAGATAAAAGCAACGCGTTTTTGGTCATTTCTTATTTTTGCTTCATATTCCTTTACTCCTCTAATAAGTGGAGCCCAAGTAGTTGCGAACTTTTCAGCAACTCCTATTTCCGGTTGCGCACCACTTAATGTAGCGTTTACCAATCTTTCAACCGGTGCTGCTACCTATAGCTGGAATTTTGGAAATGGGAACACCTCAACAGCCACTAGTCCTGGTGCCATATTTTCTACTCCCGGAACATTCACTGTTACATTGATCGCCACAAATGGTACCTCTAATACATTTACATCCACCATAACAGTATTTACCAGTCCTATTGCCAGCTTTACCACCAGCACAATGCCTTCCTGCCCTGGTCAGTTGGTTACTTTAACAGATAATTCAACACAAGGAAGTGCGGCACTTTCTTCCTGGTCCTGGGATTTTGGTGATGGAAATGGTCAGGCTACAGCTACCGGCTTAGTAACTCATTCTTATGCATTAGCAGGCACTTATCCTGTTACAATGATCGTTACAGATGCCAACGGATGTAGCAACAGTATCATAAAATCTGTTACGATTGCAGCTACACCAGTAGCTGCTTTTACAGGAAGTCCTACATCCGCCTGTGCCCCTCCTTTACTTGTTAATTTCACAAACACTTCCACTGTTTCCGGAACAGTGAATTATACCTGGGATTTTGGAGACAGCAATACATCAATTCTTACCAATCCTTCTAATACCTTTAATGCTCTAGGAGGATATACGATAACGCTTACTGTTGTTCAAGGTGCTTGTAGCGACACGGAAGTAAAAACCAATTATATCGGAATTCAAAGTGTTGTTGCAGATTTCAGTGCCGACATTGTATCAGTATGTGCCGGTGAAGTAATAACGTTCACTAATTTGTCATTCCCTCTTTCGTCCACTCAATCCTGGGATTTCGGAGACGGTACCACTTCCACAAGCACAAACCCCACACATGCCTACGCAGCAGGAGGGACTTATAATGTTAGTTTAATTGAGGGAGCTGTTGGCTGTCAGAGTACCGAAGTAAAAAACAACTACATTGTTATTACACCTTCTTCAACAGTAGCTTTCAGTGCTAACCAAACTCAAAACTGTTCCGCACCTTTTGCCGTAACTTTTAGTAATACCTCTACCGCAGGCTCAACCTACAGTTGGGATTTTGGAGACGGCACCCCTCCTTTTAGTACAGGTTCACTTACAAATTTTGCATACACCTATACTACTTCAGGTAACTTCACGGTTACACTCACAGTAACAAGCCCTAATGGATGTGTAACGGTGCTTGAAAAACCTGCTTATATTATTATCCCTGACCCCATTGCCGATTTTTCCGCCACTCCCGTGCAAGGCTGTATCCCCCTTTTAGCTGATTTTGCCAGTACAAGCATCTCCACCTTTGATCCTATCACAAGTTATATCTGGGATTTTGGGAACGGAACAGCCACTACTGCATCCCCAAACACAAGCAACACCTTCAGTACATTAGGATTATTCACGGTAACCTTGATTATTGAAACCTCATCCGGATGTAGGGATACCATTACAAAAGTTAATCATATATCAACAGGGATAAAACCAACAGCCAACTTTAGTATTGTAGATCCTACAGTTTGTTATGGAACAGAGGCTGAATTTAACGATCTTTCGATAGGCGCAGATTCTGCTTATTGGGAATTTGACCTCAATCAGGGAACTTTTTCTACCCCCCCGGGAGCTGTCTTACCATTCAGCCCGGTTACCAATCTTTTCCCGGATACCGGTACATTCTATGTGACTCAGATAGCTTTTAGTAATGGTTGTGCCGACACACTCAAAATTGACAATATTGTACAAATCCTTCCTCCAAAACCCATATTTACATTTGAACTTAATTGTATAAATCTTTATTCTGTTACTTTTACCGATGCTTCACTTGGCGCAGATTCCATTGTATGGAATTTTGGTGACGGAAGTCCCATTATAAGTGATGTGCTCAATCCAACCCATATTTTTGCAACTCGTGGTACAAAAGTAGTTACATTAACCGCCTATAATTTTGAAACCGGTTGCTTCAGTTCTGTGATACAAACATTTCAAATAACAGAACCGATAGCACAATTTACCTCGGTTCCAAGTATCGGATGTTACCCATTAGGTGTAACCTTCACCAGCACTTCACAGGATGACAATAGTGTTGTTTGGGATTTTGGCGATGGCAGTCCGCGCTTGGCATTAAATAGTCCAACCTTTCCTTTTCTTTATGTTTTTTCTCTACCCCAACAGGACACAGTTAAACTCATCATCACCGATGTAAATGGCTGTATGGATAGCACTACCAGTTTAATCTCTGTGTATGGCCCCACCCCGAATTTTAATGCCATTACTACCTCCGGATGTACCCCTTTTTTGGTAACCTTAACGGATGCTTCCGTTTCAGATTCGACCCTTGTTCAATGGACATGGGGTTTTGGTGATGGTACGCCAAGTCAGACCGTAAATACGCCATCTACAAGTCATACCTATATTACACCCGGTTTTTATGATGTAACGATGACGGTTACAGATAAAAATGGTTGTGTTAAAACCCTCAACAAACCAGCCTATATTCAACCTACTTTTCCTTTCCCTGCCTTTGTTGCTGATACATTTGCTTGTAGAGGGGAAATTGTTGTTTTTGATGCTTCTGCTACCAATGTGGCAAATCCGGCCACTTACGATTGGAATTTTGGTGATGGCACTAACATCACCAGCGGTGCAGTGCCAAGTACCACCCATGCCTATACCTCCGACAACCTTTATACAGTTACTTTAACGGTAACCGATTTAAATGGCTGCGACAGTTCTATTCAACAACAAATACGTATTCAACACCCTACGGCCAGCTTCACCGATTCAGTTCTTTTAATTGGCTGTGGCGTTACAAACATGCAATACACCGATAATTCTACAGGTTTGTCACTTACCGGATGGCAATGGAGCTTTGGAGATGGTGCTTCTGCAAGCCAACAAAATCCAACACACGCATACACAATCCCGGGAACCTATAGCGTTGTTCTTGTCACAACCAATATTGCCGGATGTACTGATACCGTAACAAATAACGTTATTGTTCCGGGACCCGCAGGAACATTTTCCTTCACTCCTTCAACAGGTTGTCCACCACTTACTGCTACATTTACTGCTGTAAGCAGCACTGCCATATCCTATACTTGGGATTTTGGTGATGGAACAGTAATTACAACCGCAAACCCTGTTATACAACATACCTATTCTATGGATATAGTAGCAACTCCGGCATTGCTGTTAGGCAGCACACTTCCCGATGGTAGTTTCTGTCAGGTACCGGCTCCCTCAGCAGGACAAATAACTGTTGTAACAGTGATACCCATGGTTGTCATAAATTCTAACACCTCATCCGGTTGTATCCCCCTTACTGTCAACTTTACAGATGGCTCTATTGTTCCAGGTACGATCCCCGGTGATACTATTACTTCCTGGAATTGGAATTTTGGAGACG
>JAIOQD010000193.1 GCA_021413595.1 Bacteroidota bacterium
ATTTATTGGGGAAATTTGGAGGACGTGAATATTGGGAATTTCCTGCTATTTTGGCAATCCCGGTAGCTATTTCATGGGTTTTATTTGCATTTAATTATTTTATTAGTGTATTTAAAAAAATCGGATCATGGCCTGTATATCTATGGATGTGGGCCACGGGTATTTGTTTCTTTTTATTCACTTTTCTTGAATCCTATTTGTGGGTATTTCCTTATTTCAGAGATAATCTTATCCGTGATCTAACTGTTCAATGGAAAGCTTATGGTGCATTAACAGGCTCCTGGAATATGTTGGTATATGGTACCGCTATTTTTGTAATGGAACGCATAAAGGGAGATGAAACTGTTGCTAAGTCCAAATTAGCATTTTGGATGTACTTTTTAGGCCTTACAAACTTGCTGTTCGGCTGGGCGCATCACATTTATATTGTTCCTACAGTGCCCTGGATACGATACCTTGCTTATGCGATCAGCATGACAGAATTGTTGATACTTGCAAGAATTATTTGGAACTGGAAAAGTTCCCTCGAACAGGCCAAAAAGGATTATTATTTTTTACCCTTTCGTTTTCTTGTCGCATCTGATATTTGGATATTTTTAAATTTAATTATAGCTCTCCTAATTTCTATTCCTGCTGTTAATGTTTATACTCATGGCACTCATATTACTGTTGCACATGCTATGGGAAGTGCCATTGGCATCAACACTATGATTTTACTATCATCCGTATTATTTATTATTAATGATGTTACCAAATTTACTTTTTCTAAAATTCAAAAAAACATTATTCGGGCAGGATTTTGGCTCACAAATATCTCTCTTCTTGCCTTCTTAACCTTCCTGACAATTGCTGGAGCTGAAAAAGGAATTTTAGTGATTGAAAATAAACTTTCATTCTATGCAATTATGCAAAAGATATCTCCCTATCTGGTATCTTTTGCATGGTCAGGTTTGGGTATTTTCATTGGTTTGATAATGACAACCCTTCCCCCTCTTATAGCAATTTTCGAATACTTAAAAAAGAAATAAATACAGATTCTTTTTACTCTTAACTCATTAACTAAATCACAATGTCAAACTCCGAAGTTTCATTTGAAAACACAGAAAAAGCTTTTATAACTAAAGACAACCAGGAGTTGAAACATTCACTTTGGCTGTTTAAGCTAATGGGTAACCCTACACTGGTAAAAATATTTTCAAAGCTTATTATTTTCGCAATAAAAATAGGTCTTCCTGTAAGATTACCAATTAAGCTAACCATTTTTAAACAATTTTGCGGTGGAGAATCTATTGAAGAAAGCAAACATATTGTCAATAAACTGAATGTATCAAATATTGGATCTATTCTAGATTATTCTGTTGAAGGAAAAGAGAACGAAAATGATTTTTGTAATACAAAAGATGAAATTTTAAAAATTATAAAAGTTGCTGAAAATAATCCTGCAATACCATATACCAGTCTTAAAATAACGGGGATCGCCCGTTTATCTTTATTAGAAAAATTAAACTCCAAACAAGAATTAAATAAGGAAGAAATACTTGAATTTCAAAAGGTAAGAGAAAGACTGATAGAGATTTGTAATAGCGCTTCCTCTTCAGGTGTCCCCATTTATTTTGATGCTGAAGAAAGTTGGATACAGGATGCGATTGATACCTTAGCAGAAGAAATGATGGAGATCAATAATAAAAAAACGGCTATTGTACTCACCACCCTCCAAATGTATCGTTGGGATCGGATCGATTATCTTAAAGGATTGCTTCAAAAGGCACAAGATAAAAAATTCAGTATTGGAATTAAACTCGTTCGTGGAGCATATATGGAAAAGGAAAATCTCCGTGCTTCGCAATTGGGATATAAATCACCCATACAATCAAATAAAGAAAACACAGATATTGACTTTGACAAGGCTGTAGATATCTGTCTTGAAAACATTGATATTGTAACATTATGTGCAGGCACACACAATGAAGCGAGTACTATGCATCTGATAAATAAAATGGCTGAATTGAAAATTTCCAATGATCATCCACATGTTTATTTTTCTCAACTCTATGGAATGAGCGATCATATTACATATAATCTGGCTGATGCAGGTTATAATGTTACTAAGTATCTTCCTTACGGTCCCGTTAAATCTGTTATGCCTTATTTAATCAGAAGAGCTGAAGAAAACACTGGTATTTCAGGTCAGATGGGAAGAGAATTGAAATTGATAATTGAAGAAAAAAGCAGAAGGCAAAACTCAAAATTACTTTCTGCTGCCAAATAATATAATTGAATTAGTCAATAGCTTATAATATATTTAATGTGAACTCAGGCTAAACCCTGCGAACCAGATAAACTTAGATAAGTATATGGGCTGCCCCATGTGCACCATTCAACAAGCCTTCTGGGGATCAGCAGCTTTCTTATCAATTTCAATACTTTTCCCCGCTTCTTATTGTATCAATTTCTAACATTTTTAATTCATTTCAAGAACTTAAAGTTCAAAAAAAACATTTTATTTCTCTGTGGTTCTATGAATTTAGTCAGTTCATATACCTAAGAGTGCCTTAGTTCTCAGCACGTTTAAAAGCACTAAAACACTCCTGTTTCCTATAAATAAATTCTATCAGATAAAATTTGAACAAGACGAAAAAAAACACTTTTATCACCGAGATAGATTTACAAATCACAGTTTTAACCCAAATTACGCATTAGGCATAAAAAAATATTCCAAGAATCTTCTAAATTCCTTTTTTAATAGGTGATTTGAAAGATTTACTCTTGAAAAATTCTTAATGCTAGCATTAGAAATTTCCACTCAAACATTTAATTACATTCTAATATTGACAGCATTTGTAGCCCGAATTCCATTTATAAAATTACTCAATGTGTAATTTGTGCTTAATTAAATTTCTACATATAGATCATGAGCCTGGTCAGCTTAAAATATGATGAATATCATAAAAAAAGCATGATAAAAGAGAATATGTTTAAAAGTCGAATCAAATGTTAAGAAATAGAAAATATAAAACTGAATTAACAATCCTAAATTGCAGTCGAATTATTTCCCTGAAAAGTAAAAAAAAAAAATCTTAAAAATATATAACAGATGTTAACTTTAGAATTCCCTAAAAAGTCCGTAGAAAGAGACGCGCAGACGTTTTCTTATAACGAAGTGTTTGAAAAATGCCTCGTGTATTTTCATGGTGATGAGCTTGCTGCCTCAACTTGGATGAATAAATATGCTATGAAAGATTTGAACAAAAACTTCCTTGAACTTACTCCAAATGACATGCATTTGCGTATGGCAAAAGAATTTGCGCGAATTGAATTGGATTACAAAACAAAGTCACACCTGAATGGTAGTTTTAAATTACTTTCAAAGTATGGACAAGAAAGAGAGTTGCTTGATGAGAAAAAAATCTTTCAATATTTCAAAGATTTCAAATACATCATACCTCAGGGAAGCGTAATGTCAACGTTAGGGAATCCGCACATAATTGCTTCACTGTCCAACTGCATTGTACTTCCCGAAATATATGATTCTTATGGAGGGATTTCTTATACTGATCAACAATTAGCACAACTCTTCAAAAGAAGATGTGGTGTTGGAATAGATATTTCCACATTAAGACCATCCGGTATGTCTGTTTCCAATGCTGCAGGAACTACAACAGGAGCCGTCTCTTTCATGGAACGATTCTCAAACACAACACGTGAAGTGGCTCAAAACGGAAGAAGAGGAGCTCTTATGATCACCATTGATATTGCACATCCTGATGTAGAGCAATTCATTACTGTGAAGCAAGACCTATCAAAAATTACCGGGGCAAATATTTCTATTCGTCTTTCTGATGAGTTTATGAATGCAGTTGCAAATGATACTGATTATACATTGCGCTGGCCTATCGATTCCACTAAACCAAAATTTTCAAAAGTTGTTAAAGCTCAAGAATTATGGAATACAATTGTTAAATGTGCACATACAAGTGCTGAACCTGGTTTAATATTTTGGGACAGGCAACATTATTATTCAACATCATCTGTATATCCTGGATTTAAGAATGTTTCCACAAACCCTTGTTCAGAAATTGCTATGCAGGGAGGTGACAGTTGCAGACTTATTGCTCTTAATTTATTTAATTTCATCGACAAACCATTTACTAAAGAAGCTAAATTTAAGTACAAAGAATTTCATGAAGTAACCTATGAAGCCCAACGCTTGATGGATGACCTTGTAGACCTTGAACTGGAGGCTATCGAAAAAATATTGGCCAAAATAGAGAGCGATCCTGAACCAGATTATATCAAAGAAGTGGAAGTAAGTACATGGAAGCTTCTCTACAATGCCGGTAAAAAAGGAAGAAGAACTGGATTAGGCTTCACTGCGCTTGGTGATATGCTTGCCGGATTGGGCTTAAAATTTGATTCGAAAGAAGCAATTGAAGAAGTAGAAAAAATAATGAAAACAAAATGTGAAGCTGAATTTGATAGCTCCATAGATATGTCTCTTGAACGCGGCAAATTCGCTGATTTTGATCCCGCAATAGAAAATACATCTGAGTACATTCAAATGTTAGAAAAAGAATTGCCACATGTATATTCACGCATGATGAATCTTGGCAGAAGAAATATTTCCATCAGCACTGTTGCACCTACCGGTACCCTAAGTATGTTGGCACAAACATCTTCAGGATTGGAGCCTGTATTTATGTTGTCGTATAAACGCAGAAGAAAAGTAAATTTGAATGATAAGAACCAACGTGTTGATTTTGTTGATCCAATGGGTGATTCATGGCAGGAATTTACTGTATATCACCATAAATTAAAATTATGGATGGAAACAACTGGTGAAACTGACATTTCAAAAAGTCCATACCACGGCTCAACAGCCCCCGAGATTGACTGGGAAAAACGAATTGAATTACAAGCTGTTGTTCAAAAATACACTACCCATTCACTTAGTTCCACTATTAATCTTCCAAATGATGTATCGGTTGATATGGTTGGGCAGATCTATTTGGAAGCTTGGAAAAGCGGATTAAAAGGAATCACCGTTTATCGTGATGGTTCAAGAACAGGAGTATTGGTTTCTACCGAAACAAAATCAGAATCAAAGGACATCAAAGAAACTCAACCTCCAAAACGACCTAAAACATTGGAAGCAGAAGTAGTACGTTTTATGAATCATGATGAAAAATGGATAGCAGTAGTTGGCATATTAAAAGGAAAACCCTATGAAGTATTTACAGGTCGTGCAGAAGATTCTTTAAGTATTCCTAAATGGGTTGAAAAAGGTTGGGTAATTAAAAATGTTTCTGAAGATTCACGCAAACGTTATGATTTCCGGTTCATGGACAAAGATGGCTACAAAGTGACTATAGAAGGACTTTCCAGATCATTTAACAAAGAATACTGGAACTATGCAAAATTGATTTCAGGGGTATTGCGTCATGGAATGCCTTTGCCACATGTAGTTTCGCTCATTGGCAACCTTAATCTTCATAAAGATAGTATCAATACTTGGAAAACCGGAGTGGAACGTGCACTCAAAAAATATATTCCGGATGGAACACAAGCTGTAGACCGCAAATGTGCGGAATGTGGAAGTCCTGATGGATTGATATATGAAGAAGGATGCATCAAGTGTAAAAACTGCGGAAACTCCAAATGCGGTTAATAGCAGGTCAATAGAGATATTCCTGTTTTGTGAATATCAACAATAAAAACTCCACAAGAAGTACAGATTAAAAATTATTTTATCTGCTCTTCTTGTGGAGTTTTTTTTTCTATATAAGGCTTTTCGCTATTTTTTCTATGTTTAAAATCATATTTTCTCTCTTAGATTTATAGTACCTTTAAAATATAATGAAAAAAAATAGCATATTTTTAATTGCAGTGATGCTACTCTCCTTTTCTTGCTCAAAAGATAAGGGGAATCCTGCTTATGAAGGATATCCAAAAGAGGTTGGTGAGATCATTATTAACAAATGTGGTGTGAGTGGCTGCCATAATTCTGCTAGCGCTGAGGCTTGTGCCAGTCTCGATTTATCATCATGGGAAAGTATGTTCAGAGGAAGTAGAAATAATTCTTCTGTAATACCTTATCGTTCCGATCACAGTTTTTTAATGTTTTCCATAAACACCTTCAATGACCTTGGACCACAGATGAATCCTGGTATGCCTTTAAACAAAACACCATTGAACAGGAATGAAGTAAATGTAATAAGGGATTGGATAAACCATGGAGCTCCAAACAATCAAGGTGAGATCAAATTCTCTGATAACAATAAACGAAAAATCTATGTTGTTAATCAGGGCTGTGATTTTATTTCTGTTTTTGATGGAGAAACAAAATTGATCTCTCGCACTTTTGATGTTGGGAATAGTCCAAATACAGAAGCCCCACATGATATGATGGTTTCACCCGATGGCCAATATATTTATGTATCATTTTACGCAAGTAATCTTTTTCAGAAATTCAGAACCAGTGATAATGTAAAAGTTGGAGAATTAATTTTACCAGATATAAGCTGGCATACAATAGATATATCGGGGGATTCAAAAATTGCTGTCACCACCCATCTTGATGCAAATGGAAAAATGGCGATAATCGATTTGGTGAATATGAGTATTATAGTAACCTATCAAGGCGGAGGATTGTTCATTTACCCTCATGGTTGCGCATTAAACTATGACGGAAGTTTGGTTTATACTACTTCGCAACAGGGGGATTTTATTTATAAAGTAAACCTGTCCGACCCTGTGTGGATGTTATAAATTACAGTACTTTCCAAAAGATAAAAAGCATATTTACAGGGCATGAGCCAAGAGGGATTAGCATTGATGAAGAAGGCCACTGCGTGTGGGTTGCCAACCGAAACATTTCCCCAACTGGCTGGGCGCCTCACCATACAACTGTTTGTCAAGGGAAAAGTGGTAATGTTACTATAATTGATATGAATACCTTAGAGCTACTTCCAGAATGGGAGGCCGAAGTTTCTGTGGATCCGTATTGCGTTTCCATAAAAAAATAAATGAATGACACTGAAAATCTAATTATGATTTGCATCATATTTTCATATACGCATCCTTGTACCTTTGTATTTGCATAGGAGATCTAAAATTATTTTAGATCCTTTTAAAAATTCAAAAAATGAATAATATATCAGAACATACTTTTCATATTCCGGTAATGGGATTAGGATATACAATCGACACACCTGTAAAAGTGGCTCGATTTGGTATATCCTCCGTGGTTTCAATTATACAAGATGTATTGGTGGAGCAAATGCGTGAGTTTTATTGTAAAAAAACCGGAGAAGAATATATCCATATTCCAATTGATGATATCGATCACCGGGCCAAACGGGTAACAGCTTATCTCAATTTAATTCAAAATATTGTAGATAAGCAGGTAGAAGAACTGAAAAAACAGCCTTTTGAAGAAGGTAATGATATTGTAAAATATTTCAGACTTCTTCCTGATAGTTCTCCCCTTAAACAACTTTACTTAAAAATGACAAAGTTGACCGGGGAAGCTAAAGAACTTTGTCAAACACAATTGAGAAGCAAAATTATTGGAGGAGGTATAGACGTGAATATCATGACGAAGATTGATAATCAGAATTACTCCAAAAAAAACGAGTTGCTACCAATGGAATATTCCGATGCACTTTCGGCATTCCGCGGCTTTGCAAATAGTTCACTTACATCATCAATTGTTTTTTCGGCAGGCTTAAATCCTCGATTATTCGCCTATCTCGAAAGCTTTAAAGATTTCTTCCCAGATGAGGAAGGAACTATTAAAAAGAAAATTATTCTAAAAGTGAGTGATTATAGGTCTGCACTTATACAAGGGAAATTTCTTGCAAAAAAAGGAGTATGGATCTCTGAGTTTCGAATTGAGTCGGGGTTAAATTGTGGTGGACATGCCTTCCCAACCGAAGGTTATTTACTGGGGCCTATTTTAGAAGAATTTAAAAATAAAAAAGAAGAGCTCACTTCCGAACTGCTTACCATTTGTAATCGCGGACTTGAAGAAAAAAAGTATAAAACCTTGCCACTTGAAACCGAAATCCGTATCAGCGTTCAGGGTGGAATAGGAACGGCACAAGAAGATGTATTTTTAAGAGAATATTATAATGTGGAGGCCACCGGCTGGGGAAGTCCATTTTTATTGGTTCCAGAAGCAACAAATGTGGATGAAAAAACATTACAATTGCTTGCTAACGCAAAAAAAGAAGATTATTTTTTGAGTCATGCCTCTCCACTTGGAATTCCATTTAACAATTTCAGGAAAAGTTCTGCTGAAGATCAACGTAAGACCAGAATAGAAAAATCGAGAGCAGGAAGCCCTTGCTATAAAAAATACCTTTCCTTCAATACAGAATTCACCGAAAAACCAATATGCGTTTCGTCACGTGAATATCAAAACCTGAAACTGAAAGAGTTGACAAACCTTAATTTGCCAATAGATCAATTTAAACGAAGGTTTGATGAGATCACTGAAAAAGATTGTCTTTGTGAAGGGCTGTCCTCTACCGCGCTATTAGCAAATGGCATTCCGGATCATCATCGTTTGGAGGCTGTTACAATATGTCCTGGACCAAATCTTGCGTATTTCTCAAAAACCTTTTCCTTAGAGGAAATGGTAGATCATATTTATGGCCGATTAAATGCACTTAACGCACTTAACAGGTCACACATGTTTATCAATGAGCTTAAAATGTATATCGATTACCTTAAAGCAGAAGTGGATAAACATTTAAACTCCTTAACTGATAAGCAAACAAAGTATTTTTCCTCTTTCAAATCTAATCTTTTACAAGGAATAGAATATTATAAACAACTGATTCCAAAAATGGCGAATGAAGCAGAGGATTTTAAAAATAAAATGGCCGATGAGATCGAAACAATGAAGAATAATTTGACAAATTTTTATTTTGCAGAAGGCGTAAAAACAGTGTAAATTCTAATTTAACTGTGAATTATGGATTTTGAAAATATCAAAATAAAAATTCAGGAATAGGCAAACAACATTCAGCTAAAAACAGAGGTAATGAATAATCACCTCTGTTTTTTTTTGCCAAATTTAGAGACTGTTTATATTTATTTTTGAACTAGGCAATAATGAATAATATTACCACTGCTACTTTATATTATAATGTGTAATGTCACCCAAAGCCTCTTGAAGGGTTTGCCTGTGGCACCCCATGCTTTACTTCGTCAAAAGCTCT
>JAIOQD010000194.1 GCA_021413595.1 Bacteroidota bacterium
GGATATATGATTTTTCATAAAAATATAAATGCTTTATAGGTATCGTTCATTGCGAGGGCTTTTGCCCGAAGCAATGACGCGTTAAATAAGACTTTTATTTTTTATACTAAATTAACTTATATGAAGTCTATTAATCAGTCAAAAATCAACAATTCCTTTATTGCTCCTGTTATTGGGATTTATATGCCTTAGTTTAGGTTGGGGGGGGAGTGTAAATTAAACCTGCTCTTATTGTATGAATTTTTATTGCTAATTTCTTTTGAGCCACATACCACTGCGTCTTCCCGAACTTTTTGTGACCTGTTCTTTGCAATAGAAGAGATCTTGTTATTTATGAATCATAATGCTATTCTATTTCTCAAATAAAAACAAAATAAGTGTCGAGAAGGGCAGCATTGAAGGTTAAAAAAAAACCTCTTGAAATAAATCAAGAGGTTTTTTTTTAATAATAGTATTTGGTGATTACATCATTCCACCCATACCGCCCATACCCGGATTACCCATTGGCATTGCTGGCGATTCTTCTTTTTGGTCAGCTAATACACATTCTGTGGTTAATAGCATAGCAGCAATTGAAGCCGCATTTTCCAAAGCGATACGTGTAACTTTAGTTGGATCAATTACACCTGCAGCAAGTAAATTTTCAAATTTATCTGTGCGTGCATTGTAACCGAAATCATTTTTGCCTTCACGTACTTTTTGAACAATTACAGCACCTTCGCCACCTGCATTGGCAACGATCTGACGCAATGGTTCTTCAATTGCACGTTTAACAATTGCTATTCCTGTGTTTTCATCTTCGTTTACACCTTTTAATTTATCCAATGCATCAATTGCACGGATAAATGCAACACCACCTCCCGGTACAATTCCTTCTTCAACAGCAGCACGGGTTGCAGATAATGCATCGTCAACACGGTCTTTCTTTTCTTTCATTTCTACCTCAGTGGCAGCACCAACATACAATACAGCAACACCACCGGCTAATTTAGCCAAACGTTCTTGCAATTTTTCTTTATCGTAATCAGATGTAGTCGTTTCGATTTGTGCTTTTATTTGGTTAACACGTGAAGCGATATCCACTTTTTTACCTTTTCCACCAACAATTGTTGTATTGTCTTTATCGATAGAAATTTTTTCTGCTGTTCCAAGCATTGATAGATCAGCATTTTCTAATTTATAACCTCTTTCTTCTGAGATTAAAGTACCACCTGTAAGAATTGCAAGATCTTCCAACATTGCTTTTCTTCTGTCACCAAATCCTGGAGCTTTAACAGCAGCAATTTTTAATGAACCACGGATTTTATTTACTACCAAGGTAGCTAACGCTTCGCTATCCACATCTTCAGCAATAATTAAAATTGGTTTACCCGTTTGAACTGCTTTTTCAAGAACCGGAAGTAATTCTTTCATACTTGAAATTTTCTTATCAGTGATCAAAATAAGCGGGGTCTCCAATACAGCTTGCATTTTGTCTGCATCAGTAACAAAATATGGAGAAATGTATCCACGATCAAATTGCATACCTTCAACTACTTCAACAGTAGTTTCAGTTCCTTTTGCTTCTTCAACTGTGATAACACCTTCTTTTTTAACTTTTTTCATTGCTTCCGCAATTAGCTTTCCGATAGTATTATCATTGTTTGCTGAAATAGTAGCAACCTGCTCAATTTTTTTATTATCATCACCTACTTTTTGTGATTGTTTGTTAAGGTTTTCTACAACCGCCAAAACAGCTTTGTCAATACCACGTTTCAAATCCATTGGATTTGCACCTGCTGCTACGTTTTTTAAACCTGCAGTAATAATAGCTTGTGCAAGCACTGTTGCTGTTGTAGTTCCATCACCAGCAGCATCTGCTGTTTTAGAAGCAACTTCTTTCAACATTTGAGCTCCCATGTTTTCAACAGGATCTTTTAATTCAATTTCTTTAGCAACTGTAACACCATCTTTCGTGATGATTGGTGCACCAAATTTTTTATCGATAATAACGTTACGTCCTTTTGGTCCTAAGGTTACTTTCACTGCATTTGCCAAAGAGTCAACACCTTTTTTTAAACGGTCACGTGCATCAATGTTAAATATAATATCTTTTGCCATTTTGTTTTTTTTTAGTTTTTTTATTTATAATTTATTTCTTTATTACTTCAACTAATTAGGGATTTTATCAAATAAGAAATTCGTTATTCGATGAAATTCGTTATTCGTTGTTATACTATTGCGAAAATATCCGTCTCACGCATGATCAGGTAATCTTTCCCTTCCAATTGAACTTCTGTACCGGCATATTTACCATACAATACAGTATCACCCACTTTTACTGATGGTTTGTTACCTTTTTCATCAATATCACTTACTGCAATCACTTTTCCTCTTTGAGGCTTCTCTTTAGCAGTATCAGGTATAATAATTCCACCTTTGGTTTTTTCTTCTGCCGCAGATGCTTCTACTACAACTCTGTTTTGACTTCCAGCAACAGGTTTGATACTTGCTTTCGTGTTTTCTTTTGCCATTTTTTTATGATTTTAAAGTTTAATTGTTTTTTAGAATTTAAAACTGCGCTGTTCTCTTGTCAGTTATTGTGCCAAAGGAGTATCAATGTTTGATTATAGACAATTTTGCAGACTTGGGATTAAAATAAAACAAAAAATGTCAGAGCGTGGTGACACTCTGACATTTTTATATAAAATTTTTATATCTCCTATTTTATAGGAGGTGTAGTATTTGTTGCTGGTGCAGAAGTCGGTGTTGCAGTTGGCAAAGCCGTTGGTGCAGGTGTTTCTGTTCCTGCATTTTCTCCTTTTTGACGGGTAACGGATTCTGTTCCCGTTTGAGTGCCTTCAGAAGGATTGTTATAAGCCGTTGAAACTAAACATAAGGCTAATAATGAAACAGCAAGAGTCCATGTTGCTTTTTCTAAAAAATCACCTGTTTTACGCACACCCATTACTTGATTTGATGAAGCGAAAGAAGAGGCCAGTCCGCCACCTTTAGAGTTTTGTACCAATACTACAAGTATTAAAAGTAAACAAACTAAGATAATTAATATTGAAATGACAGTTCCCATGTTTATTGTTTTTGTTGATTAATAAGTTTTCGTAAATTTTTAATTTGGGCTGCAAAGTAAAGCCTTTTTTCTGGATATTTCAAACGTAAATTTTCATAAGCCTTCAATGCCTTGATATAATTGCCCTGAAGCACGAATATTTTAGCCAAAGTTTCGCTTACAAAAGTAATATCTTCTGCCACACTTTGTTTTGCCATATTCACCGGATTGTAAAATTCCGTTTTCGGTTTAGTCATCCTTGGCTCTTCACGCAAAAATTTATCGATTAGATCTGCTGCTGCTTTTTTTCTGGAGTTTTCATCCAATTTATTTTCTTCAACAAGCGGTTCGTTAGCATTTGATGCATGTTTCAGCCAGTCGGTAAATGAATGTGCCTCCGAGCTGTCAAAGTTTTCTGTTGGCGAAATCGAAGCTTCTGTTTCAATTTCTTCACTTACAGCTGATTCAATTATTGAAATAATTTTAGGTTCAATTGGAGTATTTAAAACAAAATTTGAACGTGCAGATTCCTGTTCGTTTTTTAATTCAACTAACTTTTCATTTTCGGTAAGTAGTTCTGTATTAGATACTTCCAGTTCTATTACGGAAATAGCTGCTTGTGCTAAAAATTCCTTTTCCAACTCATCAACAATAACTTCCTCAGTATTCTCAATGGTATTATTGGTAGTGATTTCCCCTTTATTTGGGTTTATCGGAGTAGAGGCATCAATTTTTTCGATTGCTTCTACTATTGGCTCGATTATTTTTTGTGTTACCTTTTCAATTATTATCGGAGGCTCCTCAACAATTTCTTTTGTTTGTTCTGCAAATTCAATTGGCTCTATAACCACAGCTTGTTCAACAATAGTAATTTCTGAAGTAATTTGTTCTTCTGTTAGTTGTAACTCGGTTTCAATTATTTCTGATGTCGTTATTTCAGATGTTGTTTTAACGATCTCAACAGCAATGTGCTGTTCCACTTCTTCTTTAACAACTTGGTCAACTTTAATATTCTTATTATCTTCTGCTATTTTGTGAGTTTCAGTTTCTTCTGTTATTTGTAGCTCAGTTTCAATTATTTCGGAGATACTTGTTTTAGATGTCGTATTAACATTTTCAATAACAGTGAGCTGTTTCACTTCTTCTTTAACAAGTTGCTCAACTTTAATATTCTTGTTTGCAGCTTCTATTGTGTTAATTTCGGATGCAGTTTCAACTTCAATCTTAGGCTCTGATATATTGGTGATCAAATAATGAAGCACTTTGCGGTCTGTTGCGTATGTTGCAGTTGTTTTTAGCTGTGTATTATAATGAACGCTATGCTCATTATGCAAGCTTTTAGCATATAATAGATGTGCGGTTTGAAAATAAGGAAAAGTCTTTAATAATTCAGCAAGCAAAATACCATCATCCCCCGATAATTTATCGGGATTGTCCATGAATGATATAAATTGATTACGATTCATTTTGGGATTTTGATTTTTGATTTTTGAACTTTAAACTCTAAACTTTAAACTTT
>JAIOQD010000246.1 GCA_021413595.1 Bacteroidota bacterium
TTCCTTTAATATTCATTTTTTAAAAATATGAAAGTGTAAAATTAATGATAATTCAAAGCAATAAGCATTTGCGTATATTTACAGTAGGAAAAAAATAGAAATTCCTAAATCTTAGTATTATTAAAATGATCAGTTTTTTAAAATTAAATATCACTTTCACTTTCCTACTCGCACTTGTAGTTGCCAACGGCATTTCACAAGATTCAGCCACTTCAACTAAAATTAAATACTATACGCAAAAAGTGGAAAAGTACCTTGATAAAGAAAAGGCCTTATCTACCTATTATTCCATCAATGCAAATGGTATCAGTATGTACGGATCTGTTCAAAAAAAATTAAAAGGAGAGTTTGAATTTCATATCAGTTGGGATAAAATTGATGATTTTAATTTATATAACAAAAATTCTCCCGGTAAGCAGGTTTTTGAAACCTATACAAAAAGAGATTATGACAAAACAATTCCTTTCTCATCTAATTTTAAAATCGATTCCTTAGCCCTTGACCAGAGTGTTGTTTCGGATTCGACAAGACTTAAAGGTTTAAAAATAGCCATTGACCCCGGACATATTGCAGGTGATATGGAAATGGGTGATATAGAAAAAAAGTGTTTAACATTCAAATGCGATACTCTTAATGGTTTGATGGATTCAATTGCAATTGCTGAAGGCGCACTCACTTTTGCTACTGCTAAATTATTAAAGAACAAGCTGGAAGCTGAAGGGGCTGAAGTTTTTATGACCCGATCCTTCAATAGTAGTAGTGCTTTTGGGGTAACATTCGATGACTGGCTTAAAACAAATTATGTTGCAACTGTAGATAGTTTATTCAGGGCTGGAAAGTTAAGTCCTGCTCAAAAACAATTTTTTCTCAGTTCCAAGCCAACTAAACGTGATAAATTCAGAGTGATCTTTAAAGACGTGGAATTAGCAAAACGTTCTGAAATTATTAACAATTACAATCCTGATCTTACCATCATCATCCATTACAATGTAGATGAAACCAATACCGGATGGGTGAAACCGGCTGCCAATAATTTCAATATGGTTTTTGTTGGTGGTGCCTTTATGAAAAATGATCTACCGACCTCTCAAAAAAGATTTGAATTTTTGAGATTGCTTATTACTACCGATATGGAAAAATCAATTGCTTTAAGTTCAGATGTGATACAAAGCTTTGAGAAAAATTTAAATGTAAAAACCGCGACAATTAAAGATGCTACTTATTTATTGGAGGGTTGTTTGAGTGCAGGTGAAGTTGGTGTGTATTGCCGAAATCTTCAGTTAACCAGATACATACATGGTCCATTGGTATATGGCGAAACCTTATATCAGGATAATGTAAATGAATGTATAGCATTAAATAAAGAGTCCGATAAAACCAAAAATTTGCGTGTTCAACAAGTTGCCGATGCTTACTTTTGCGGTATTTTAAACTATGCAAAAAGGAAATAAGATTGTATTGATTATTCTTTTTTATGACTGCCAGACCCCTACACATAGAAAAAAAATAGTTTGCTAATACATATAGTTTCTGTTATCTTTAATGATTATTCACTTATAGGTAGCTAACCATCAATGTGATATCAATGAAAAAAAGAAATTACTCCATTGCCGTATTAATAATTATTTTTTGTGTGTTTTCTTTTTTAACACACGCAGAAGAACCTAATAAAGGTTGGTCAGCCCAATATCAAAACCCGAAAGTTTTTATTGAAAACAAAGGACAATTTCATACTAAGAACCCCAACGAAAAAGTTTTGTATGCCTATGATAATGGCTCTACCATTATTAGTTTTACCTCAACTGGTGTAACCTATAGTTTCTTAAAGCGTTGGAAAAAGGAGGAAACTAACAATGACGAAGAACGTGAGCGTGAAGGGGCAGAAAGTGGAAAATCACATGCTGAAATGGAAGCGGAAGAACACAAGATGGAGTTCAAATCAGATGAGGTAAGCTTTATTTGGGAAAATGCGAATCCAAACGTTGAAATAATTCCCTTGGAAGAAACCTTTGACTATTATAGTTATACTATAAAGGAAAAGAATGGTTCCGATAAAAACATCAATCATATCAATGCTTTTAAAAAAATAATCTACAAAAATTTATACCCGGATATCGATGTTGAATATGTTGTTGATCCAACGGAGGGAATAAAATATTCGTTGATAGTGCGTCCCGGGGGAGATATTTCAAAAGTAAAAATGAAATATGCCGACAAGCTTAAACTGAGAGGAAATGGCGATCTGCATATTCCCACTTTGTTTGGTGATATAGTTGAACACGCCCCTTTTACTTTTTATGCGGAAAACAGATCAAAAATTATTTCTTCACTTTTTGTTATAACAGCAAATACAATTTCGTTTAAATTAGGGGATTACGATCATACAAAAACAGTAATTGTTGACCCCTGGGTGCAAACCCCCACCTTATCAAACTCAAACTGTGTTTGGGAATGTGAGAAAGACGGAGCCGGTAATGTGTATATCATTGGTGGTGATTCTCCAATGAAACTGAGAAAGTATAATTCTACCGGTACTATTGTTTGGACCTATAATACTCCTTGGGATACCGCAAATTATTGGCTGGGAACCTTAGCCACCGATCTAGCAGGCAATAGTTATGTTACAGCTGGTTCAAGTGCTAAGATCCAAAAAGTGGATGCCAGCGGAGCAATGGTTTGGTCAGCCTCCGGTGGTAGTATGGATGAATACTGGAACATTTCATTTAATTGTGATCAAACAAAATTAATTGTAGGCGGAACCAGGTTAAATGGATTGCCTTCTCCTACCGGTGACGGTGTTATCTTCGATATAAATACTTCTTCAGGAAGTGTAAATGCAGTTAAAGTAGTAGGGTATAAGCGTACCAATACCATTATGGGCTTTCCGGTTACAGACATTGAAGAAGTAAGATCAATGACATCATCGCGTGGTGCAAAATACTATTTTCTTACCTTGGATTCTATTGGGGCAATAAGTCAAAATTTTTCGGCTTGCCCTACTCCAAATGCATTATTTAATATTAATCATACCTATGGTTTTAGTTATAAATGTGAAAATTATCGTCCCGATAACGGAAATTCAGGAATGAAGTCTATCAAGGCAAATGGGAAGTTTGTTTATACTCAAAATGGTACCACCATTCAAAAACGTTCCCTTACTACAGGTGCAATTTTAACCAGTGTTGCAATTACAGGAGGGGTTTCCACAACCAGCGCTGGAATGAATATGGCAGGTAATAGTGGTATTGATATTGATACTTGTGGCAATGTATATGTTGGCTCCGGAAACGCGATTATAAAATATGATGCAAATCTGAGCGTGATTACTTCCGTTGCTTTACCTTTTAGAGTGTTTGATGTGGCAGTGAGTTATGGAGGGAACGTAATTGTTGCCGGAGCTACGGGGGATAATTCAAATTCAACCAGGACAGGTTACGTGCAATCCATTAACATGTCTTCCTGTGAGCCATTAATCTTATTTTGTTGTGATGCTACCGTATGTCCTGCAGGTCCGTTTTGTACTGCTGATGCTCCATTTACATTGACTCCTTCTACAGCGGGAGGAACTTGGTCGGGAACTGGTGTAAATGCTAGCACAGGTGTTTTTAGCCCCTCTGTTGCAGGTCCGGGCACTTTTACAATAATTTACACCTTACCATGTGGTTCCGATTCAATAAGCATAACTGTGGCTTGCTGTGGTGCACAAATAAATGCTGCAGGCCCTTTTTGTATTGGTGATGCACCTTCTAATTTAACTGCCGGGGTGACGGGTGGAACATGGTCAGGGACAGGTATCACCAGTGCGTCTTCCGGAACTTTTTCTCCTGCTGTTGCCGGTGTTGGTAGTCATACGGTGACCTATACTATTACTGGCTGTGGAAGTGACAACGAGATCATAATAGTAAGTGCCTGTGTATCATTAACTGCTTGTCAGGAAACT
>JAIOQD010000247.1 GCA_021413595.1 Bacteroidota bacterium
CGCGCGAAGGAACTGTGGTTGATGCGGATGACCTGATGCAGGAGATGATCGATACCGCTGCTGTAACCTCCAAAGAGCTTGGGAAAGCAACGGATCTGAGTAAGGAAGATGCCGAAAAGCTATATCGTACAATAGGTTTGGGAGCATTAAAATATTTTATGCTGAAAGTAGATCCGAAAAAGAAAATGCTTTTCAACCCTGCCGAATCTATTGATTTTAACGGTAACACAGCTCCTTTTATTCAATTCAATTATGTGAGGATACAGGCATTGTTGCGCAAAGCAAAGGATCTGCCGGGGTTTGAGTTTACTGATTCGTTCTCATCTCCAGCTAATTTGTTAACCAAAGAAAAAGAGCTGATCATTAAGCTGTATAGCTTCAACACTACATTAAACCAGGCTGCTGCAGAGTATAGCCCGGCTTTGATCGCTAATTATATATATGATCTGGCGAAAGAATTCAGTCAGTATTATCACGATGTTTCCATTTTAAAAGAAGAGCAAAAAGACTTGATTTTATTCCGTTTACACTTATCAAAAACAGTTGGAAGTGCTATCAAGGAATCGATGCAATTATTGGGGATTGATGTTCCGGAAAGAATGTAAAATTCTATTGTCATTTTGCAGTTTTACAGTAATCATCTTACCAATGTAAGGAACCCTTCTTTTCGGATATTCATAGTACTTCCCCATTCAATGGATAGTATAAAATAATAAGTTCCTTCAACCGCAGGTAATCCTGCGGTTGTGCGTCCTGACCACCCCTGCTTCGCCCTCACAAGTTCATCCATTTTAAGTCCCCATCGGTCGTAAATCTCACATTTATAATACGTTATTCCATCCACCTCCATATCTATCAAAAATAGATCGTTCACCCCATCACCATTTGGAGAGAATACATTCGGAATAACTACCTCAATTTCCACCACACATACTTCTGCAGAATCGCGGCAACCGGCTGTGTTTGTTTCCAGAAGGGTTACGCAATATGTTCCTCCTGTTGAAAAAGAATGACATACTGAACTCACAGAGTCTATTGAATTATCTCCAAAGTTCCATAGCAAAGAGCTTGTGTTGATGCTATCGGCAGTAAAGCAAATTGTTTCTGGAAAAAAAACAACACTACTGGGTGAAACAGAAATAGTTGCAACAGGAATTGCAGCAACATTTATTGTTGTATTTAGTAAAGATGGTGAACAACCATTCGCATCTGAAACCTGAACAGTGTAAGTAGTGGTTACTATTGGAGTACTCGTGATTGAAGATGTAGTTGCTCCTCCGGGTGACCATAAATAAGAATAACCAAGAACACCTCCTGCAACAAAAACTTCTTCCGTTACACTCAGCCCTTCACAAATGCTTGTATCGGCCGTAATGGTTGCTGTAAGAGGGGTTGGTTGGGTTATTATTACAGTAGAACTATCTAAACAACCATTAGTATCTGTAACCATCAAGGAATAATTCCCTGCCAGTAGGGCTGAAATGTTGGAGGTTGTTTGTCCGTTGCTCCATAAATAAGAATACCCCGGAGAGCCTCCTGTTACAATAACAGAGGCCGATCCCGTGCTATCGGGATTACATAAAACATTTACAAAAGTACTTGCAAGTGAAAGAGGGGAAGCCGGTTCTGTGAGTATGAATAAAGAAGACAACTGGCATCCATGACCATCTGTAACTAAAACAGAATCAATTCCGGCAGGTAAACCGGTGAGGGTTGCTGTATCTGTAGCAATAGGATTCCACAAATAGGTATAAGGAAGGGTTCCACCAGATACCAATACGGATGCTGTTCCTGAGCTATCGCCAAAACAAAGAATATTTACCTGGCTAGCGATAAGTGTAAGTAATGGAGGTTCACTAATTGTTATTGCCGAACTATCCAAACAGCCTACCGAATCTGTAATCATTACAGTATAATTCCCTGCCGGAATAGTTGAAATTGTTGAATCCGTTTGTCCATTACTCCACAAATAGGAATATCCGGGAGTACCACCTGACACTATAATTGCAGCAGACCCCGTGCTGTCAGGATTGCATAAAACATCTACAAAAGAACTTATTACCGAAAGAGGATTTGTAGGCTGTGTTAGTGTGAACGAAGGAGAAAGAGTACATCCTAATGAATCGGTAATCAGTAATGAATAACTACCGGCAGGTAAACCTGTAACAACTGCTGTTGTTCCAATAGAAGGAGTCCATGAATAGGTATATGGCGTACTACCACCTGCTATTAAAACTCCGGCAGAACCTGAGCTATCACCAGAGCAAAGAATATTTACCTGACTTGATGTGGAAGTAAGTAAAGTTGGTTCTGTGATTTGAAGGTAAGTTTTAATTATACACCCAATGATGTCCGTGATTCTAATTGTGTCAATTCCTGCCGGAAGCCCAGATACCACTGAATCCGTTTGACCTCCCGGACTCCACAGGTAAGTATATCCCGGAGTTCCGCCAAAAGGTGTTATTATTGCAGTACCACTACTGTCACCAAAACATTGTATATTAGCAATTATCGGAGAAAAAACACCAAGACCGGTAGGCGTAGTAATAAAAACAGAATCAATAAATGAACATCCAAGAGAGTCTGTAACAGTTACTTTAAAAACACCCCCATAAAGAGTTGATGCGGTCTGAGTAGTTTGAACCGGAATGCTGTTCCATGAATAAGTATAAGGAAGTGTTCCACCTAAAGGATCCACAGTTGCTGCGCCAACCGGGTTACCAAAACAATCAATAGTTGCAATCCCGGAAAAAGAATGGGTTAAAGGAGGTGGTGACGTTATTGTAACTGAATCTGTAAAAGAACAAGAAAGTGCATCTGTAACAACAATTGTATAACTGCCATTATTACCTCCCGAACAACTCACATTGGTGAAGGGTAAGAATGAATGACTGAGTAGTAAAGGCGAGGTTATCGTTACCGAATCCAAATGCGAACAACCGGCAGAATCTGTTATGGTTACAGTATAGGTCCCCTCCACAAGGTTTGTAATAGTTTGTGATGTTTCTGAGTTACTCCACAAATAAGTATATGCTAATATTCCTCCGGAAACACTCACAGTTGCGCTGCCGTTATTGCCTCCCGAACAGCTCACGTTTGTAACTGGAGTGAAAGAGTTAGTGAGTTGAGCGGCTGTTGTTATAGTTATGTTGCTAGGATATGAACAACCACTACTATCAGTTACAGTAACCGTATAGGTTCCTGCAGCAAGTCCTGTGGCTGTTGAAGTTGTTTGTCCTGATGGGCTCCACAAATAAGTGTAAGGAGATGTTCCTCCCAAAGTATTAATAGTGGCGCTTCCTGTACTATCTCCAAAACAAAGCACATTGGTTACCGCAGAAAAAGAAAACCCCACTGATTGAGGAGCTATAAAGTTTTTAGTCAGTTTACAATTAGGATCTGTAGCCGAAAATTGAGCAGTTACAATGCAAGTATCTCCATTAGCAGGAAGACCTGTTAAGGTGTAATTTGTGGATGTTGGGTTAAATGGGGCATTAAATACTTGCGTAACACCAGAACAACTATTTGAAATCGTTAATGTTCCTGTTGCTGGCGGACTTGAATACGTAACAGTTCCCGATACATTATAAACGTTACTAGCGCTTGCACAAACATCCGGAACAGCGGTTAAGGCAGTCATTCCACACAAAATACCACAACTTGTTGCTCCTGTCCCACTGGTTTGAGCAAGAGTAATTATGGTGGGATCATTGGAATAATTGGTTATCAATAAAATATAAACTTCTCCAACCAAAGCGTTCGGTATGTTGCAGGTTTCGCTTGGATCTGGCGCATAGCTACAATCCACATCTGTGCCTGTTAATCCGGAGGAACAGCCTGCTGCAGGACTTGCGAAAGGCCCCCAACAGATAAAATCAATATCAACAACTGCGGAATTATTCATATCTAAAATAATATTACCAGCTGTTGCAATTTGTAAATAAAACCATGCTGGATTTGGTTGAGTGGCTAAACAGGCATAGTTAGGACCTATGGGAGCATCAACATCCTGCTGTGCAGGAAAAGTTGCGTCTCCCGAAGCCGTACAAAAAGGGGTTGAAGTGGCGCAATCTGTTCCCTGGGCAATTGCATTTTGGGGAAGCAAACTAATAATGACAAGAATAAAGAAGAATATTTTTTTCATCATACGCTACAAAGCTAATTAATTGAGAAGAGCGAATGTACCGATAAAACAAAAATAGTTGCAGACAATTAAATAATAATTTACATCAAGAAATGAATAGACTTTATATAAGTTAAAATACATTTTAATGTTTACAACGAAATTGATGGTTAAAAAGCTGACGCACAATTTTATCGACAAGCTCGAAATAACTGCACACGCAGTCATTTCGATGTCGAGAACGTGCGGCAGTTTGCCTTTTCATACGTTAGAAAAATTATCCTGAGCACAGAAAAAAATCTTAATTAATCATAACAATCTACTTTCCATCCCAAACTATCTCGTAAGATTTATCGACCCTTTAGGCTCATATTTTTTACCATCCACACCTTCGGCATTTATAATATAAAAATAGATCCCCTCTTTTGCATCATTACCTAGCAGATCCTTTCCGTCCCATTTGGCATCTGTACTTTCAGAGGTATAAACAACAGTACCCTTTTTATCAAAAATTTTAGCATTCATTTTAGCAATGTTCTTGGTTTGAAAAACAAATACATCCAGCACACCATCACCATTTGGAGAAAAATCTCTTGGAATAGATGATACAGATGAATTGCCTGTAACCTCCACTTTAATGCTGTCTATGGCTGTTTCTCCTTTATCGTTTGTGGAAGTAAGGATAACAGAATAAATACCGGGCATCTCAAATACATGAATAGGATTTGATGTGGATTTATCCTTTTTACCATCGCTATACGTCCATTTATTTGTTTTACCTGAGCCGCTATTTGAAAGGTCAACGATTAGTGGTGCCGTACCTCCAACAGGGCTCGCAGATATAGAAGCAATAGGTACTTTAGAGAATTTATTTATAACCGATTCTATTTTTTTATTGTCTTTTTTTGATGTTTCAAGAATTACATTTGTTGTCACCACTGTTTTTTGTGCATTATTAGTATTAACCTCTGAAAGCAATTTTTCGTTTTCTGTTTTTTGCTCTTGATTGGTATCCAGCAGAGAAACCGGTTTTTCAATAATTGCGGGTGGTAACTGCGATTCAATTTTGGTATTCTGTGTTACATCATCCGTTTTATTTTTTTTGTTTAAGATCGCAACGGTACTGATTATTACAGCCGATGAAAGAATTGCAATGATAGTGCTGAAGCCAATTTTGTGTAAAAGCGTATTGAATAAAAGAGCTAAGCCCCCCCATTTGATACCTATCCGAATGTTCTTCCAAACACTCGGATTAACCTCTGCTTCGTAGTTTTCAAATGATCTTTTGAATAGATCGTCTATATCGTCTTTTTTCATGTTCTCTCCTTATCTATCTGTTTGGTATTATTTTTTGTAAATGTGCCTTTGCCCTCGAATACTGTGATTTAGATGTTCCTTCCGAAATGTTCAACATATCACCAATCTCCTTATGAGAATACCCTTCTATGGCATATAAATTAAAAACAGTTCTGAAACCGGGCGGCAATGTTTGTATAATTTTTAAAAGATCATTGGCCGCAAAATTTTCTGCAATATGATTAGTTGATGGCAGCATAAATTCTACGCTATCCATGGCTACATTTTGTTTGAATTTTTTATTTTTTCTAATATTGGTAAGTGCCGTATTTACCATTATTTTTCTGATCCAGCCCTCAAAAGACCCTGTTCCTTTAAATGACTGTAAGTGTTCAAAAACGGTGATAAACCCCATTTGAAGTACATCTTCTCCCTCCTCCTGACTATCACAATAACGTAAGCAAACCCCCATCATTTTTCGGGAAAACTTATCGTATAAATACTTTTGGGCAATTGCATTTTTTTCGATGCACCCTTTTACTATTTGCTCATCAGTCATTTTTGCTTGCTGTGTAGAAGATGTGAATTTGCATTATTTGGTTGCATTACAAATTTTTTATTTTTTATGAGCGTCCGGATAATGATCCATGACGAATTTACGAAATTGTGCTTAATAAAATACAATTGTTAAATCAATGTTATATGTTATTGCCATCGCACGTATTCCCTCAGGCTCAATATGGCCAGCACGTGGTCAATGTTATTAAGTCAGGAATTTTTCTAACAAAATATCCTCGACTTCCCTCGAACTGACATCGCGGCTTGTCAGTTCGAGCGAAGTCGAGAACAGCCTGTGAGGGGCAATTTTTTCTTAACTTAATGACATTGACCATGCGGTTAGTCAGTGTGAGACCCTGCTGAATGTTTGTAGATCCATCGAAGACTGTTGGCGCATATTTTTTCGTAGCTAAACCACATTGATCGTTAAATTACTAGTTGTTGAACATGCCTACTGTATAATTGCATTCTCTTAAATTGTTAAATTATTTTAAATCAGCTATATTTGTTCTATGACAAAAAAATTCAAAAGAAACACTCCCGGAAAAGATACTGTACAGAAAAAAAACAAAGGTTTTTTTTTCGAAGAAATATTAAAAGTATTATCTAAACATTCCGGAAAATCACTCAACTATAAACAAATTGCTGCCGAACTCAATGTTACAGACCAATCCCAACGCATATTAATAAACACCATCTTATCGGAATTAAAAAATAGCGGTTCGGTATCGGAGCCCGAACGTGGTAAATTTTTAATCAAATCTACTAAACAATACATTACCGGACGTGTGGAAATGACCGCCAGCGGAACAGCTTATATTGTATCGGAAGAAACAGAGAACGATGTATTGGTTACCCCAACCAAAACGCTTAATGCGATGCATGGTGATACCGTAAAGGTGCTTTTGTATCCAAAACGAAAAGAGAAACAAGAAGGTGAAATAGTGGAGGTGATCGATCGTGCAAGAATTAAATTTGTAGGTGTGATACAGCTTTCGCCACGTTTTGCATTTTTAGTCCCTAGCAGCAATAAAGCAAATGTAGATATTTATATTCCCCTTGATAAATTGAATGGCGCTAAGGACGGGCAAAAAGCCATTGCTAAAATTACTGAATGGCCAAAGAATGGCGTAAATCCAATTGGTGAGATCATCGAAGTGTTAGGTAATGTTGGAGAGAACAACACTGAAATGCATGCGATACTCGCGGAGTTTGGTTTGCCTTACGAGTTCCCCAAAGATGTGGAGCGTGCAGCCGACCTGGTTCCGATAGCCATCACTGAAGAAGAAATTGCCAAAAGACGCGACTTCCGCGAGATCACCACTTTTACAATTGACCCTGTGGATGCCAAAGATTTTGATGATGCACTTTCCATCCAAAAATTAGAGAACGGAAACTGGGAGATTGGCGTACACATTGCCGATGTAAGCCATTATGTGAAACCCAACTCTATGATCGACCAGGAGGCCATTTCACGTGCTACCTCCGTTTATTTAGTGGATAGGGTGGTTCCTATGCTTCCTGAAGTGTTATCAAACAATGTTTGTTCATTGCGCCCTAACGAAGAAAAACTATGTTTTTCGGCTGTATTTGAAATGACTGATGATGCCGAAGTGGTAAATGAATGGATCGGAAGAACCATCATTAATTCCAACAAACGCTTTACATACGAAGATGCACAGCTTATCATTGAAACCGAAGAAGGTGATTTTTGTGATGAAGTGTTGACACTCGACCGTTTGGCAAAAATTTTACGTGCCAATCGTTTTAGAAAAGGAAGTATTGCTTTTGAAAAAATGGAAGTGAAATTTCATTTGGATGAAGTAGGCAATCCAACAGGTGTGTTTTTTAAAATAGCAAAAGATTCCAATCAGTTAATCGAAGATTTTATGTTGCTGGCAAATCGTAAAGTAGCTGAATTTATTGGTAAAGTAAAAGGTCACAATGCTGCAGGTGCCAAAAGTCAGGATACAAAAAAGCCTTTTGTATATCGTATCCACGATAAACCAAACCCTGATAAACTGGCTACTTTTGCTGAGTTTGTTGGTAAATTCGGATATAAATTAAATATCAAAAATGAGAAATCAGTTGCTGATTCATTAAATAATTTATTGAAAGAAGTAAACGAGAAAAAAGAAGCCGGAATGATCGAATTGCTTGCCATTCGTACGATGGCAAAGGCGATATATACCACAAAAAACATTGGCCATTATGGTTTGGGCTTTGAATATTATACCCATTTTACTTCCCCTATACGTAGGTATCCCGATGTGATGGTACATCGTTTATTGCAACATTATTTAGATGGCGGAAAAAATCCTGATATCGACAAGTTGGAGGAGCAGTGCAAACATTCGTCCGATATGGAAAAACTGGCAGCTGATGCCGAACGCGCTTCTATTAAATACAAACAGGTTCAATTCTTAATAGATAAAATCGGAGTAGAATATGACGGTAAAATATCCGGTGTTACAGAGT
>JAIOQD010000210.1 GCA_021413595.1 Bacteroidota bacterium
TATTCAAAATTAATTCTATCCTAATGTTTAATTTCTAAAATTATATTTAAATTTTGAATGAAAGCCCAATTTATAGGCAATGTTCTTCTCTGAAGAATTGGCTTTTTTGCCAAGAGGGATCTTGTTCATGGTTTTAGTAATATCTTTCATAATAACCAGATCCCTTCTACTGCGAAGAACAGGTCACAAAAGTTCGGGATAACACATCTGGAGCTGGCTTTAATAGAAACTAGCAATAAGCAACGCATTCATTAACAAAATATGTAATTAAATTTTAACAGATTTTAATTAACAAAATTCCTTCCTCAAAGCAAACAGTTTTTATTCCATTGGAATTTACTAACTTCGCATCCAATGAAAAAAGTCGCATTCCACACCTTAGGCTGTAAACTAAACTTCTCTGAAACATCCACCATCGCGCGTTTGTTTGAAGAGCAAGGCTATCAAAAGGTTGATTTTAAAGAACCTTCTGATGTATATGTGATCAACACATGTTCCGTTACAGCCAATGCTGATAAGGAATGTAAACAAATTGTAAAAGCAGCACTGAATGTTTCACCCGATGCGTATGTTGTAATAGTGGGGTGTTATGCGCAATTAAAGCCCGAAGAGATTTCAAATATTGAAGGAGTTGATCTGGTACTTGGTGCTTCTGAAAAATTTAAATTACTCAATTATTTAAATGATTTAACTAAAAAATCAAAAGCAGAAATTTATAGCTGCGAAATTGAAGAAGCGAACTTTTTTGTAGATTCATATTCCTTTGGTGACCGTACACGTGTTTTCCTTAAAGTACAGGATGGTTGTGATTACAACTGTTCATTCTGCACCATTCCATTAGCCAGGGGCAGCAGTCGCAGCGATACCGTTATAAACGCTGTAAAAAATGCACATGATATTGCAAAACAGAATGTAAAAGAAATTGTACTTACCGGTGTTAATCTTGGCGATTTTGGAAACAACGAGTCAAAAACAAGCAACCGTAAAGAAGAAACATTTTTTGATCTGGTAAAAGAATTAGATAAGGTAGAAGGTATAGAGCGTTTTCGCATCTCTTCTATTGAACCTAATTTATTGAAAGATGAAATTATTGAATATGTAGCTCAATCCAAACGTTTTGTTCCTCATTTTCATATACCCTTACAATCGGGTAGTAACAAGATGTTGAAAGCAATGCGCAGACGATATTTGCGTGAATTGTATTCGGAGCGAGTTGCAAAAATTAAAGCATTAATGCCTCAGTGTTGTATTGGAGTGGATGTGATTGTGGGCTTTCCAGGCGAAAGTGATGAGGATTTTTTAGAAACGTACAACTTTTTAAATGAACTTAATATTTCCTACCTTCATGTATTTACTTATTCAGAGCGTGATAATACGGATGCCATTAATTTAAAAGATGTTGTCCCTGTTGCTATTCGCAAAAAGCGCAACAAAATGTTACGAATACTTTCTGCAAAAAAAATACGTCATTTTTATGAACAACATTTAGGGAATACGTTTACTGTGTTGTTTGAAGCTGATAATAAAGATGGCTTTATGCATGGCTTTACCGATAATTATATCAAAGTAAAAACTCCATTTGATCCCGATTTAATTAATCAATTAAAACAGGTTACTCTTAAAGAATTAGATGCTGATGGATCTGTGTTAGTACAAAGTTATTCTGAGGAAATTTCTACACGTGGGTAAATACATAATTTTTTTATTTTTTTGCAGGCCACATCTCTGCGATGCGAGTCTGGCTTTTCGTTACAAGCCCTCACTACGCTGCGGGCTTTTCAATCAATCCCTCCCGATTATATAAACTAATCAAAATTAATCAATTTATACTTTAAGGATTTTAATCTAATAAATCAAGCCATTTTTAATAAGTCTAAAAACTTTTATTTTTTCAACAAAAAGAAATGTAACGTGTTAGATTTCAATGGTTTATTATTAACAGGCTTTGCGTGCCTTAAATGCAATCACGCATCTCACTATATTTGATTCTCAAATAATTTTGAACGGTAAAGCCGAAATGAAACTCGACAATTGTGATTCAATGCAATTAGTTGGTCCGAATAACATTGGAAAAAGTACATTGATCTATGCTTTGAACTTTTTATTTGTTGTTGATGGGCAAAAAATGTCCTTCAGTGGTCAGCGAAAAGGCGATAAAGAAACGATTCATCACTACTTTCCTACTCACAACAAGAGTTTTTTAATATTCGAAATAAATAAATTGGGCTATTACTGTATCCTTGTAAAAAGGAACACGGATGGCGAATTGGAATATTACAAAATAGACAGCGAATATGATGAAGAGTATTTCTTCGAAAATGAAGGTGCTCACCAACGTTTATTGAATTTTGATGAAGTGATTGGAAAACTTCTTGAAAAGGGGGTTGTGCATAGTAAATTCGCTACTAAATCAGATGTATTTAATTTGGTTTATCACCGTGGCACTAAAAATAATGCCGTAGTTTGGTTGGAAGATACTGTAAAAGCGGATGGTTTGAGTAATAATTTCTCGAAGGTTTATCGTTATTTGATCAACTCTAAGCTGATTACCAACAAAACCCTTAAAGAGTCATTGATCATTGCTGATAATCGTGAGAACGAAGGCTTGAACTTCTCTCAGAAAAACAAAAAAGATATTACCGATCTATTACGTATTAATGAAGAAATAAAAAGTATTAAGTCGGTACGTACCGATTTTCTTGAGTTTCGTGAGTCCGTAAAAGTATATAATTCAAAAACCAGGATAGTAAGTGAGTTAATATCCGCTTTCAACAGTTCATATACTGCTGCTATCCCTGAATTAGAAATTTCTTCTATTGAAAGAGGAAGACACATTGCTGCGGTGCACAATGAGATCAATGAGATATTAAAGCCTAAAGAATTAAATTATGCTTCTTATATCGGTGAAAAAAATGCAGATGTAAAAAACAAAACCAATTTGTTGGCTGAAAAGCAAGCTGCATTGAACGAAATTCATAAGTATGAAAGTGTTGATTTTTTAAAAGAATCCTTACGTAATTTAGATAAGGATCGCAAGGATATTGAAACTCGTTTTACTACTATTGAGATTCAAAAATTATCAAGTAAACAATTGGAAATGCGTATTGATAAGTTAAATTATCAAATTGCATCTCTCGAAAATCAGATCGATAACTATAATAACTTATTGATTCACAAAATTTCGGATGACGAAGATGTGAAACAATTATTGAATTCTGTCCTTTCAGAGCAGGTTACCAGCTTGCCAAGCAAACAAATAAAAAAGCCGATCAAAAAAATATCAGCTAAATTATTGGCAATTTTTGATGGTGAAATTGACATCACTAAAGGTATTACTTTGAAAGAATTCAAATCAGTTAAGGAGCTAAAAGATGAATTGAAAGGCTTACTGATAGAGAAAAAACAAACCGAAGAACTTTTAAAAACTGTTGTCGACAAAGAAAAAATTGATTCAAAATTAAAGGTTATTTTAAACGAGATTGAATTAATTAAAGAAAAAGTAAAACTTATTGAGAGTAAACCTGCTTTAGAAAAGCAGATCCGTTCAATAACAGATGATATCAAAACCCTTACGCTTGAAAAGAAAGAGCTGGAGGATTTTTTGAGTTCATTGGTTAAGGAAATTTCTCAAAAACAAATTATGTTTGACAAATTGCAGGAAGAAAAACGCGGTTTGGAAGGACGTGTAAGAGAATTGAAAGAACGTAAAATTGAAGTGGAAGCGATTAATTTAGCCCCTACCGATTACGAAACAAATGATAACCTTGATTATATATTCTCTAAAATTCAAATTCATCAAAAAGACAGGATTGAATTAAAAGTTAAGAAAGACGCTACTTTTGATAATTTGAAATATCGTTTACGCAATAACAGTGCAGACATAGAACAATTCATAAATTTTGTGGAAGATGAAATTGCTTGTTTAGCGGATAAGGAACGTAGTATTGATGGTTTGTTATCCAGTATTTCAACACAGTTTGCAAACCCTGCATATACCTTGTTAAAGCGTTATGAGGAGTTCAAACAATTTGTTTATACAAAATTCAACGAAAAACTTTCTCAAACACGTATCTCCAATATTGAATCAATGAAAATTGATTTGTTGGACAATGAACGTATCATTGGTGAATTGAAGAAGATCGCTTCAATTCAGGAATTTAATGGACAAATGAGTTTTGAATTTGACCAATCAGAAAATTTAAAAGTGCTGAATGCTTATTTGGATAGTGGTAAACGAGTGAGTTTCGATGAATTATTTAACATTGAACTTTTACTTCATATCAAAGGAACTGATAAGCGTGTGGATCTTGCAATTGATAAACAAAACCGTCCGGAGATCGTGAAATTTTGTAAAGAGCATAACTTCCTTCCTATTTTTGCTGCACCGGATGCGGTTGAAGGATTTAATAAATACTATTTTATCTACCCATCAAAAGGTAAGATCAATATCAGCGAAAAACAAAATGCTGTTATTGTTGAAAGAAACGTAACAGTTCAACCTATTGCAAAAATAACGAAAAGTAAATAAGAGATGAAGGCTGAACCAAGAACCATACTGCGCTTTTTACTGGAGTATTTTGATATTATCAACGAATTGTATGAAACACAATCGAAAGGTGGGCATTGTATCACTCAGTTTCGGCATTAACAATTTTGTTGCCATAATTTTCCTCTATGATAATTCAAACTTCAACAACATTCTTTTCGTAGTTGAAGTTAATACTTTAGCGATATAAAACTTTTTTAACG
>JAIOQD010000248.1 GCA_021413595.1 Bacteroidota bacterium
TTAGACCAGTCCATTGACTTTTTAAGAAAGATGTTATTTGGGTTTTGCCATTTTTCTTAGCAGTATCTAATTTTTCTTGAAGAAGTTCTTTGAAATTTCTCTCCATTTCTTTTGCAAAGTCCATGTCAATATCGCTTCGTGAAATCAGTTTCTCTACATAAATGTCTCTTGGATTAGGGTGTGCTGCAATTGCTTTGTATAATAAGGGTTGTGTAAAACGAGGCTCATCACCTTCATTATGCCCATATTTACGGTAACATAAAACATCTATAAATACATCACGGTGAAATTTCTGACGAAATTCCATAGCCAACTGTACTGTAAAAACCAAAGCCTCCACATCATCACCATTTACGTGAAATACAGGTGATAATACTACTTTAGCTACATCGGTGCAATAGGTGCTGGAACGTCCATCTAAATAATTAGTAGTAAATCCAACTTGATTATTAATAACAAGATGAATGGTTCCACCTGTTTTGAAGCCATCCAGCTGACTCATTTGTATTACTTCATATCCAATTCCTTGTCCAGCCAAAGCCGCATCACCGTGAATTAAGATCGGACAAACCTTGTTATTATCGCCATCATGGAAATGATCGATCTTAGCGCGAGAAATACCTTCAACAACGGGGTTAACAGCTTCCAGATGGGATGGGTTGGGTGATAAACTAACATGGAATGGTTTGCCATTATTGCTGATCCTGTCGCAGGAATAACCTGCATGGTATTTCACATCGCCTTCAAATAAAGAGTCTTCGGAAAGATATCCTTCAAATTCTGAAAAAACATCTTCATATTTTTTATCCAAAATGTTTGTCAATATATTCAAACGCCCACGATGCGCCATACCAATTACAAAATCTTTGATTCCCATATCAGAACCTTTTTCACAAATAGCATCTAAAGCAGGGATTGCAGCTTCAGCACCTTCAAGTGAAAAACGTTTTTGACCAACAAATTTAGTATGTAAAAAGTTTTCAAACCCCACCGCTTGATTTAGCTTATGCAAAATCATTAATTTTTCATGCATTAAAAATTTCGGTGTGTTTTTACTCCCTTCCATTTTTTCCTGTAGCCACTCATTCACTTTTGGGATACGGATATACATATACTCAGCACCAATTGATTGGCAGTAGGTTTGGTGTAAATGGGCGATAATTTCTTTTAATTTTGCAGGTCCCAAACCAATTTGAGCTCCGGCCTGGAAAACTGTTTCCAGATCAGTTTGGTTCAAACCAAAATTTTCGATATCTAATGTGGGAGCATATTTTCTTCGCTCGCGCACCGGATTGGTTTGTGTAAATAAATGTCCACGGGACCGGTAACCATTAATAAGATTGATAACATCAAATTCTTTTTTTACATTTTGAGGTATCTCAGTATCATCCCCATAATTTTTGCGGGCAAACTCAAACCCTTCAAAAAATTTCCGCCAACCAGAATCTACCGAATTACTATCTTTCAAATACTGTTGAAATAAATCCTCTATCGAAGATGTATCTGCGTTACCTAAATAAGAAAATTTATCCATAATGCTTCTTCACTCTATTTTTGAGACTGCAAATTTAAGGTTTTTAGCAGTAAAAGGGAAACATTTTGGCTCAGTCTTGAAATATCCTTGATTAGTGGGTTTTATAATGGTTTCGGATCACTACTTTTTGTAGCTCTCTTTTAATGATCAAATCGCTGACAATAGCCGAAAAAGGTTCGGATGAGTTTTCATTTACCGCTTTTTTTATTTGTTCATCACTCAAATCAATACGGTATAAAATGCTCATAAATCTTTGTTGATTTGAATGGATCAGTTGATCGATGTGGGGTTCTATTTGTTCAAATAACTCTTCATAAGCATTGTAGGCATTGCCCGAAAACTTTATTTCCAAACCAAACATGTCAAAATCTTTAATGATCTGATGGGCTGTATCTTTAATTAAATCAAGCCGATTAAAATAGGGGGAGAGGTCTGTAAAGTTTACCATCATTTATTGCTTTTTTTGCCTTATGTTCTCCAGCCTCAATCGTTCCACAGGCCGGTTGTTGATAATGTGTTCATTGATAATTTCATCCACATCATTTAATTCAACTCCAACATAGAAAACACCTTCAGGATATATGACTATCGTTTGTCCGAAATCACAGATATCCAGACATCCTGATTTTTGAGCTCGCAGTTTAATTGGTAAATTCATTTCTTTCAATTTTTTTTTGAAAGCATCAACTATTTCCAATCCGTGCGCTTCTCCACAACTTTTGCGAGGAGCTTCCGGAGCCCTTTGGTTTGTACAAATAAAAATGTGTTTGTCGTAGATCATGGTATGTTTTTTTACAAATCTACGAATTAGAGATGAGTAATATAATTTTTATAGTCATGCTGAGCGACACACGAATAAAGATTTAATTATAGTAATTAACAATCCAGTATTAACAACAATTGGATTAAAGGATTTGTTTTAAGCATTTTAGTTTTATTTTCGATAAAAAATAATTTATTTATATTTTATGGAAAATTCAAACTCAACTAAACCAGCTTCTTTTATTGCATTATTATCAGTGTTTTTCTTTTGGGGATTTTTGGCCGCTTCAAACGGGATCTTTATCCCATTTTGTAAAACACATTTTTCGTTGAGTCAGTTTCAATCCCAGTTAATTGATAGTGCTTTTTATGGAGCTTATTTTATCGGTTCATTAATGTTGTATATTTTTTCTTTGTATTTGAATAAAGATATTATTAATAAGATAGGGTATAAAAAAACAATTATTTATGGTTTAGTTATTTCCATCGTTGGTGCTTTTATTATGATACCAGCAGTTAATTCAGGGTCGTTTATGTTTATACTTGGTGCTTTTTTTATTATTGCTTTGGGTTTTTCTTTACAGCAAACTTCTGCCAATCCTTTGGTTTTGAATTTGGGTAATCCGGCTACAGGGGCGTACCGGTTGAATTTTGCTGGGAGTATTAATTCGTTGGGTACTACTGTAGGGCCAATACTTGTAAGTTTAGCCTTGTTTGGGAAAATGATCGCTACAGATGCCGATAAAACTGCTGTTTCTATAGGCTCTATTAATATTTTATATGTGATCTTAGCAGTAGCTTTTGCAATAGCGATTCTTATACTTGTTTTTTCAAAATTTCAGAAACTTGAAATAGAAGAAGATACTTCAGAAGTGAAAATTTTAAAAGAACCATTGTTTTTAATAATCGGGATCTTAATTTTTTTAGTTGCAATTTTTTTATTTTTTGCTTACACAAATAAATCAGGAGATGTTGCTGAAAACAAAATAGACTATAGTAAGTTTGCCTTTTTATCTG
>JAIOQD010000249.1 GCA_021413595.1 Bacteroidota bacterium
TAGTTTCAACAGAAATTAGAAATGAGCAATGGATTCAATAACAAAATATGTAGTTGAATTTTAAACAGGCCCCAAGCGATTAATTCCCGTAAATATGGCAAAGAATAGCCCACACATTTTTTTGCAGACTCATAAGATCTAAATAAAGCTGGTTGACAATATACTAAGCCCCCCATGTAAAAGAGCTGCAATCTTGTGCCCCCCCTACTAAGGATGGGAGTTTTCAACATTATAATTTTCGTTCCAAAATTTATCACCTCAAAATCGTATATTTAACAACTTTTTATACCCAAATGATCAGAGAAGAAGCCAAATCCATTATAGAAAAACTTGTTGACCGTTTCCGAGAACATCGGAAGGATTATCATTTAACAGACTATAATGAAGCAAAGACGAGACAGGATTTCATTAATCCTTTTTTTAAGGCTTTGGGCTGGGACATTGACAACGAAAAAGGGGATTCAGAGGCATATCGTGAAGTAATTTATGAAGACAAAGTTGTAGTAAAAGGGAAAGCAAAAGCACCTGATTACGGTTTTCGTTTATCAGGAAGCGGAAGTAAAAGATTATTTTATGTAGAAGCAAAAAAACCTGCTGTTTCGCTAAAGACAAATAAAGAAGCGGCTTACCAGTTAAGACGTTACGGAAGTAGTGCGCAAGCATTTGTTTCTATCTTGACAAATTTTGAAGACTTTATTATTTATGACTGCTCAAAAGTTCCCAATCTAAATGACAGTTCAACGGTTGCGAGATTAAAACATATTTCGTTTGAAGATTACAGTAAAGAGTTTGATTTTATTTATGATACTTTTTCGCACGAAGCTGTTACCAAAGGTCGTTTCGATAAATTTGTACAGAGCAGTGCAACTAAAAAGGGAACCGACACACTCGACAAACGCTTTGTTCAAAGTCTTGACCTATGGCGTAAATATTTGGCGGTTAGCATTGCGTTAAATAACAGGAAAATAAATGATGAGGAATTAAATTTTGCAGTTCAGCAAACAATTGACCGTTTAATCTTTCTTCGTTTTTGTGAAGATCGTGCTGTTGAGCCATACGGACAATTGCAAAAAGCCGTTTCAAAAGGTGATGCATATAAAAACCTACTCGACCTTTTTCAGCAAGCTGATGACAAATACAATTCAGGGCTTTTTGATTTTGAAAAAGATACCATTACACCAACATTAAAAGTTGATAATAAAGTAATCAAAATAGTTATTGACGAATTGTATTATCCGAAATGTAATTACGAATTTTCGGTAATGCCTGTTGAAATTCTTGGTAATGCTTATGAGCAGTTTCTTGGAAAAGTAATACGTATAACACCTGCACGTAGTGTAAAAATTGAGGAAAAGCCGGAAGTACGTAAAGCAGGGGGAGTATTTTATACTCCGCAATATATTGTAGAATATATTGTAAAAAATACTGTTGGTAAATTAGTAGAAGGAAAAACGCCTAAAGAAATTGAAAAAATAAAAATCGTTGATCCTGCTTGTGGCAGCGGTTCGTTTCTTTTAGGTGCATTTGAATTTTTACTTAACTATCATGTAAACTATTATCATCAAAAAGGATTTGCTACTAAAAAAGGCAAAGACAATCCATTTACACCGCAAGGCACATTAACAACACACGAAAAAAAACGGATTCTACTCAGTAATATTTATGGAGTTGATCTCGATGCCAATGCAGTTGAAGTAACCAAACTAAGTTTGTTACTTAAATGTATGGAGGGCGAAACAGAAGCCTCCATAAAACAACAAATAAGCCTATTTCACGAGCGCGTTTTGCCTTCTTTAGAAGAAAACATTAAAAGCGGAAATAGTTTAATTGATACTGATTTTTATGATAACGAAATTGATTTAGATTACGAACAAAAAATAAAACCTTTTAATTGGAAGAAAGCATTTCCTGAAGTTTTTAAACTGAGAAAAGAAGATAAAAAAGAAGAATTTAAAAGACAATTTAATTTAGTAAAACAAAGCGAAGAAAAATTAAAAGAAAAAACCGAGGAATTATTAAAAAAGCATCAAGGAAAAATAGAAGAGCCTTTGATAGAATATGGCATTACGGGCGGCTTTGATATTGTAATTGGAAATCCTCCGTATGGAGCACTCCTAACAAAAGATGAAGATTTATATTTGCGTAAGAAATACGATGTTGCAAATTATCAACTGGATTCTTATAATTTATTTATTGAAAGAGCGACTAAAATTGCTAACAATAAAGCAATGTTCGGATTTATTATTCCTTCTGCGTGGTCTGCGTCAGTTTATGATGATAGATTTAGAAAATTTCTTGTTCGAGAAGTTTGCATTGATGAAATTGTAATAACTCCAAAACAAACATTCATAGACGCAACAGTTGAAACCTGCATCGTTTTATTCTCTGCCGGGGAACCCTCAAAATCATTCACTATAAATAGATGGGATAAAAAAAACAAGGATACTTATTCAGTAAAATTAAAATCTATTACATCAAATCCTCTTTTCACTTTTCCTATTTATTCTGACCCCATTTCACTAGGCATTATTGGATCTGTAAAAAAATGTCAAACGCATTTGTCAGATTTTGCTGAAGTAAGTTGGGGAATAAAAGTTTATCAAAAAGGCAAAGGAGTTCCTCCACAAAAAGGGTTTGAATCGGATAAAAAAATATTTCATAGTGATAGTAGAAATAAAAAAACCCATCGTCCACTCGTTGGAGGAAGCGATATATTTAGATATTTTTTTGGATGGGAAGGCAATTATGTTGATTATGGGCAATGGATTGCAGAACCTCGGAAACCTGAATGGTTTAATGGAGAAAGAATTGTAGTTAGGGAAGTGACTTCAAAAGGAATTATACTAGCAACATATATTAGTGGTGATTATGTTTTTTCTAATTCTGTTGATGGAATTAAAATCATTAATGACCGAGTGGAGATAAAATATTTATTAGGTATAATTAATTCAAAACTCATTTCATTTTATCATTCCAATACGTCTCCTAATGCTTTTAAAGGTACCTTTCCTAAAGTTCTTTTGCAAGACTTGAGAACATTGCCTATTCCTGAAAGTAAAACAAAAACAAGAAATGAAATTGTAAAACACGTTGATTTACTATTAAAGCTAAACGAAGATTTTCAAACTGAAAAACTACCGGCAAAAAAAGAACAAATAAAACAACGTATTGATCATAGCGAAGACAAAATAAATGAATTGGTTTATCAGCTATATGATTTAACCGAAAAAGAAATAAAAATTATAGAAGGAGGCGCTAATGAGTAAAGAACTTCAAATACGTGATGCTATTGAAAATGCTGAGGCAAACGTAGAATTTTTAGCTACAATGCCTGATTACAAATTGGCAGAGAAGCTTGATAGCGTTCATCTTCAAATGGCGTTGGCCGAAAAAAAGAAGAATACTCCAGCTCTTGAATTACTTGAAGTTTGGCGCAAACAAATAATTGACGCGAGAATTTATAAGGCCGAAAACAATATCCCCAATGCTCCAAACGAAATAGAACTTGCAATTGCAGATATTGAAACGGTAGTTACAAAAATCGACCAGCGCAATGAAATTTTAAGCGAATACAACAATCCCATTAAGCAATCTCGCCCTAAAGTTCAAAGTCAACAGGATAATGATAGTCAACTTTCGTTGTTTTAAACTTAACAGGACAAATACCGATGACAAATCCCTCAAGACTACCAACGGAAAGCAAAACAATTGTGTTTATTCATGGCTTATTTCAAAACCCGGAAAGCTGGAATGAATGGAAAAAATATTTTGAGACGAAAGGTTATACGTGTTACACACCTGCTTACCCATACCACGATGGCAATCCGGCAGATCTGCGTAAGACAATCAATCCAAAACTTGCAGAACTCACCTTCGGACAAGTAATTGATAGTTTGGCAAGCTTTATTGATAAGCTGCCTGAAAAACCAATCCTGATCGGACACTCCATGGGCGGACTTGCCGTTCAAAAGCTTATTTCAATGAATAAAGGCGTTTTGGGGGTCTGTATTGATGCTGCGCCCCCAAAAGGCATTTTTAGCCTTAAATGGAGCTTTTTAAAAGCGAACTTACCAACAGTTAATCCATTAAAAGGGAATTCGGTTTGCCTTCCAACTGTTAAATGGTTTCATTATGCTTTTTGTAATACCATGACAATGGAACAAACCGAAATTGAATTCAATAAATTTGTTGTTCCTGAAAGCCGAAATATTCCAAGGAGCAGCACAAAGGCGGATGGCTATATTGATTTCAAAAAACCTCACAATCCATTACTTTTTATTGCCGGTGAAAAAGATCATATTATCCCTTCATCCTTGAATAAGAAGAATTTTAACGCCTACAAAGACATTAATAGCAAAAAGGATTTCAAGGAATTTGCCGGAAGAACGCATTATATCTGCGGGCAGCAGAATTGGCAGGAAGTTGCGGATTATATTCTTGGTTGGGTAAAAATAAATAATAATTGTTGATAGTTAAAAAATAAACAAATTCACCACTA
>JAIOQD010000361.1 GCA_021413595.1 Bacteroidota bacterium
AACAATGAATAAAATCCATTGATCACTAAACTGTTCTGCTTGGGATTATTTTGATACTTATTTGAAGTTACAATTACTGCTGCAGCACCATCGCCAAAAATGGTGTTTGATAATAAATTGTCGTTATTGTTTTTCGGCTGAAAATGTAAGGTACAGAGCTCAACACAAACAATCAGCACTTTTGCATTGTTATCAGATTTTGTAATAAGATCAGCAATTTTTAATGCGTGGAATGCAGCATTGCATCCTAAAAAATTAACGGATACATGAAAAATATCCGTTGGTAGGTTAAGTTGTTCAATTAATTCAGCATCAATTCCCGGGGCGTATAAGCCGGTACAGGAAACTGTAATCAGATGCGTTATTTCAAAATCCGAAATGCTGGTATTAATTTTTTCAAAAGAATCTTTTATTGCTGCAATAGCGAGCGGAACAGCTTTTTCTTTAAAAAAATTTAACCGGTTTTCAACAGTTGAGGTGCCCTGTTTTTCATTAAAAAGAATAGTTCTCGATTTTGTTTTATCAAAATCAGGAATAGTGGAATAGCGTGTGCTGATACCGCTGTGCTTGAATAGCACATTCAGCTTACGTGATGCTATATCATCCCTATAAGCATCCTTCATAAAGCCAAGTATAACACTTTGTTCGGTGCCATATTCAGGTACTGCTGTTCCTATGGAAATTATTTTACTCATTTATATGTTTTTTTTAAAATTCTGGTTTGCCTATGAAATATCAATCTCAGATTTTTGAAATTATCTAATAAGTTGCAAAAAACCAGTCATTGCATCACTTGCTCCATTTGAGTTTTGATATTCAATAACCCAATAATAAAACCCTTCTTTGCATTGCAACCCACTTGTGCTAACCCCATCCCAAACTTCATTGGGCTGTGTTAATTCTGCAACTTTTATACCCCAGCGGTTATATACCTTGAAATTAATTGCCAATATATTATTGCTTAATATTTTAAAATTATCATTTATGCCGTCATTGTTAGGAGTAAAAACATTTGGAATCACGAGTTCAATCTTTATAGTATTAGATTTGTAATTGCAGCCACCATTTAATGTTACTTCTACATGATAACTTCCAGGTGTGGAAACAGTGTAATTTTGACTTAATGCTCCATTAATTGGAATGTCATTTAAGTACCATTGATAATTATTGTAAGTGGAGTTTAAAGTAAGATTATTTGATGAGTTTATAATAAATGGTGGAGGTTGAAGTTTATCCATAAAAACGATTGTATTTGCCCAAAATTTATCTTGCACATTATTAATAGCAACTCCTTGTGTAATTCCGCCTAAATCAGTAAAACCATCAACATCAGCAATAATCAGGTCAAGTGTATTGCAGTCCATAAATAGCGTTGTATTTCCATTTATATCTGTTGCCAATATTTTTGAATTAGTGGGGATTGATGCAAAATAGCCTTGGGCCCCAGCTCCTTGATTTGCAGTTGTGACACTACCGAATGGGCCATTAAAAATGTCAGTTTCGTTTCCACTTTGATTAGGAATAAAAGAGTTGGGGCTATTTTGAGTCCATGTATATCCCCATTTAATATTTAACATTGAAGCGTCATAAGCTGTAAAATAGGTTATACCAGATGCGATAATTAGTTTACCACCTCTTTTAGACCAATTATATAATGAGTCAATTTCACCATTTGTAAATTGCTGCGTTGATGGATCAAGCTTATTAAAAGAACCAAAGAAAAAAATATTATTTGCTGGAAGAGTAGAAACATTTATCAGGCTTCCTGTAGTTCCAAATCCGTCAACCAATGAAATATTTTTTGGATAGATACCACCTAATCCAAAATTGTTTATGTTCAATAATTTTAATCGTGAACCGCTTGCCATCCTTAAACCGTCAAGAGTATAACCATTATCTCCACTTGATTGTCTATAAGCAGTGATTGAATTAATAACTATTGTCTGACAATATGTATTTAAACATGCTGCGATAGAAGCTAAAAATATGCAAATCTTAATTTTCATTTTATTTCTATAATACTAACCACCAAAAACCTGAACAGAAAGCTAAAAACAGTAGTTGCTATCGATCAGCTAAAACCACCCAAAAATGTTATTCGCAATTAGAATTAAAAAATAGATGTTCATACAAGTAGAGGCCCAAAAATTCATTGCCATTGTATTTTCAAAATCTGCATTAGCCGTATTTTTTCTGACCTCATTAAACCAATACATCAATCGAAGTATGACAGGAAGCATCATTAAGGAAAACAAGACAAAAGCTATTCGCTGATGTTTTAAGTCGAAATAATAAAACAATAAAATGGTTGCCAATAAAAAAAATGAAGCTGAAAATAAAAATGTGCCAATATACCCGAGCTTATAACTGATGGTATTTACGCCATCTTTTTTATCAGCCTGATGCTGATATATTTGTGTGAGCGGATAAATGCTCCCAATAAAGAGACTTGACACGGTCATACAAATCATATTGTTTGTTGAGAAAAAGTGCGCAATGGAAAAATCTGTTGTTGCTGATGAAACCATTAAGTAAGTAAAGGCTCCCTGAAAAATCATAACCGTTAAAAATCCCCGAATAGCATATTTCTTCAAACGTAAATTCCGGTAGCTATACGCGCGGGAAATAAGTATGTACAAAAAAACAAACACTGAAAAATAAACAGAAACAAGTAGTGAACTTAATACACCAATTATATCAAGCAATAATGTTACAAAAAATAAATTTTTAGTAACTTTTGGTGGATATTTTAAACCTCCAATGCTTGTTTCGTCACGATCCTGATAGCTGTTGTATCCATTGCTTGATGGGTAAATGAAGAGGTGAAGGATCACGAATGCAATTGCTGTTGATTGCCAGTTAATAGAATTTGTTTGGCTTAGAGCAAACAAAAATACCGGCATTAAATGATAGGAGAATGGCAAACGAAGGTGCTTAACAGTACTTTTATCAAACCATAATACAATGTTCAGATTTGTCATATTCAAAATAAAAATTTAATGCTAAGAAAATTCAGTTTCTAAAAATATCTTAAAATGTTTATGTATGTCAGAATATTTCGTTGAATAGGATTTTTAAATAGCCTGAAATAAAAAATAATGGAATATGAAGGATAAATTATTTTCTCGAAAATATCTTTTTATCGTGAGTAACTGCTTTATTTATATGGCGTATAAATAATTCCTGTCATTCCCATAAAAGATTCGTTTCTGAACCGGTCATTTGCAAAAGTTAATTTATTATTGGTTGTGTATTCTGTATGTAAAAGACTAAAACCAGCTTTGATTCCTATTTTGACGGTTAACCAATACATGCCATAAAGTTCTGAGTTGAGCATGCCAATATCATTGTCGTCAATAAGCAAAAAATTGAATGACGTTGGCGATGCTTTTTGTATTTCATTATTTGCAGGCCAAATACTTGATATGAATTTACCGGACTGGTTTGCTCCAAAGGAAAATCCAATGGCACAAATATTAAATCCTATTTCAAACTTCGGGGTAAAAGAATATTGAAAATTAATAGAAATATTTACAGAGTTTGATTGCGCATTTGATACAAAAAACGTATCAATGTTTTCAGGAAAGGTTTCTGAAAATAACACCTTCGGCCCGGTTTGTTTTGTTGTAAGTGTTGCAGGAGCGGTAAGGTAATTTTGATTCTTGGCATAATAACTTGTAAGGCGTATTCCATAACCCACTTTAAATTTTTTGTTTTTGCCAATGCCATGAAAATGCACCCAGGATATAGCCCCTGAAAATTGATTGTTTCCGGCAGCCAATGCTAAATCAAAATTATTATTGTACTTAAACCCTTTTGGAAACATCGGTGTATTTTCTTGCGAAAAAGATAACCATGAAGTGGAAACGGCTATAGCTGTTAGAAGGATTTTTATTTTCAATTTTCTCAATTTTAGTTCAAGCCAATTTTCAATTATTTCAACTTAATACATACATTTTTAGGCTCAGTAAAAAAGTCAAATGCTTCAAAACCGCCTTCTCTGCCAACTCCGGAACTTTTTACTCCTCCAAAGGGGGTTCGCAGATCACGTAAAAGCCAACAGTTGATCCAAACAATACCTGCGTGTAACATGCCCGCAACGCGGTGTGCACGAGTTAAACTTTCTGTCCATACTATAGCGGATAAACCATATTGAGTGCTGTTCGCATACATTAATACCTCTTCCTCTGTTTCAAAAGGGGTAAGTGTTACAACAGGGCCAAAAATTTCTTCCTGGTTGGTTCTGCAATTGTAAGCTAAGCCTTCAATTACTGTGGGTGCAATATAATATCCTTCAGAGAATTCTCCATCCAGTTTCACTTGATTGCCACCGGATAATATGGTTCCACCTTCTTGTTTCGCTAATTCAACATAGGATAATATTTTTTCCATGTGCGTTTTTGAAACTACGGCACCCAACCTGCTTTCGGAATCAGCGGGATTTCCCACTTTTAACGTTTTTACTTTTGAAATAAATTCGTTTTTGAATTTTTCATAAATGGATCTTTCAATAAATATACGTGAGCCGCAAAGGCATATCTGTCCTTGGTTAGCGAAGGATGAGTGCAATGTTGTTTTAATGGCATTTTCAAAATTGCAATCAGCAAAAATGATATTCGGATTTTTCCCTCCTAATTCCAATGATATTTTTTTGAACATTGGTGCGGCAACCCGTGCAATTTCTGCACCTGTTTTTGTTCCTCCGGTAAAAGATATCAAGGGGATTTTTGGGTGAGCAGAAATGGCTGCGCCAACCTTATGTCCGTAACCATGAACAATATTTAGAACCCCTTTTGGTAAACCTGCTTCAATACAAAGTTCTGAAAGTAAATAGGCTGTCATGGGTGTGATTTCTGAGGGTTTAGCAACCACACAATTTCCAGCTGCAATAGCCGGTGCAATTTTCCAGGTGAATAAATATAAGGGTAAATTCCATGGAGAAATGCATCCTGCAACACCTACCGGTGTTCGTAATGTATAGTTAATTGCTGTATCTTCCATTGCATGACATTGAGAAGCATAATGTAAAATACCTGTTGCATAAAAGTGAAAATTACTTGCAGCACGGGGGATATCAATCATTCTGGCTAATGATACAGGTTTGCCATTATCAATAGATTCAGCAATTGCTAAACGATCTAAATTTTTTTCGATCAGTTCAGAAATTTTTAACATAATGCGGGAGCGTTCCTCTTTTGGTGTTATCGACCATTTCGGGAATGCGGCTAAAGCAGCTTCAGTAGCAAGGTTTACATCCTCTTCGTTCGAATCAGGAATGAGGGAATATACCTTACCGGTTGCAGGATTATAATTATCTATATACTGGTTTGATTTAGGTTCAATAAGTTCACCTTTGATGTAATTTTTTATTTTTTGCATGTT
>JAIOQD010000362.1 GCA_021413595.1 Bacteroidota bacterium
TGATGCTCCAAAAAAAAGTTCACGGTTCTTAATTACGTTTTCCTTCAGATCATTAACGGACATTCCTAAATTCATTGAATCATAAGGTGAAAGGCTGACGCCTCCCAACCGGGTACTTTGTGCAGCTATGATCGGCTGGTCTTTAAAAATAGAAGGGGAAATGATCATAAAACAAATGTAATTTTCTTTTGAGGTGAGCTTAACCGATTCTTTTCTGAACAAAATGTTCGATTTTCTCAAACAATTCATTCGGGGAAGAGGTACGCCAAGCAACATCATTTAATTTCCCGCCAGATAAGATATAATAGTCAATATTGGCATGCTGAAATTCATCCAATACATGTTTTCTAAAATTTAAAAATGCGATCCATCCATCTTCCACTTCTTCAAACCATTCCTGATAATAACAATCGTCAGAAGCATGAAAATTCAATATATTTTCTCCGATCAGAATAAATTTATTTACGCCTTCTTCCATCACTTTTTCAATAACATTGCGTTTCAATAACATAATATCATTGTTAATCGCATCATTCCACTCCCCTATCATTTCTATGATCGCGTATTTTTGATCATAATCAACAAACAAAATTTTTATGTAAAGAGTAGGAGAATCAATATCATCCCATTGTGGATGAATGAGGTAATTATAAATAGCATTGGTATATTCAAATTCGCTGTACTCCCGCTCATAAAACGGTGATCGCTCATCTTCCGAAGCGATGTAGAGGGCACGCCAGTTGTAAAATGGTTCTATATCATGCATGTTACAAAGTATGTTTCTATTTATGCGAATTTACAAATAATGAAACAAAACTACCAATGAATAATAAAAATACAATGACGAAGTCGCTTGTTCCTTTTAGAATAGAAAAAAACATTTTAGCATTAAGGGTCTGTTTAAAATTTCATTAAAAAAATAAAACATCAATTTTCAAAGCCTTCGCACATATTTCGACAAGCTCAATATGACCACACACGCAATCGGTATGAGCTTTGTCGAAGAATTGTCTTGACTATAAAACAAAAAAAAACAACAAATCTTAAAACCTTATTTTTTACTATTTATTGCATTACGAACATTTCCATATTTCAACAACAGCTCGTTTGCTTTTTTGTAAGATACTTTCAGTTTTTCAGCGATCATCAAAGTTCCACGGTCAACCAACTTATTGTTGCTTAATTGCATATCCACCATTTTATTGCCTGCTACCCTTCCCATTTTTATCATCACAGAAGTAGAGATCATATTCAATACTAATTTCTGCGCTGTTCCGGACTTCATACGTGTACTGCCGGTAACAAATTCGGGACCCACAATTACTTCAATTTTATGGACTGATTCCTTTGCAACGTTACTCGACTTATTACAAACAATACAAGCTGTAGTAATTTCATTTTTATTGCAGGCTTTCAAAGCACCAATTACATAAGGTGTTGAACCGGATGCTGCAATCCCTATCACTACATCTTTTTTTGTTATTTTGTGTTGCAGAAGATCCTTCCATCCTTGTTCTGTATCATCCTCCGCAAATTCAACCGCTTTACGGATGGCTTTATCTCCACCTGCAATGATACCTATAACCAATCCTTGTGGAACACCGTATGTTGGCGGACATTCAGATGCATCTAAAATTCCCAATCGGCCACTTGTACCTGCTCCCATATAGAACAAACGTCCGCCCTGCTTCATTTGTTTTACAATGACATTCACTAATTTTTCAATCTTAGGAATTACTTTTTCCACAGCAAGTGGTACCGTTTTATCTTCATTATTAATATTAGTAAGCAATTCCTTCGCACTCATTTTTTCGAGTGCATTGTATTTTGAATCGGATTCGGTTGTTTTTTTCATTTTAATTCTCTTGGCTTTCATTGCAAATCACCTGCGGACAATTTGTAAATTCGTAAAAATTCGTTATTAGTAACCTTATATTTCAAATCCTATTACAAGAATATCATCAACCTGCTCAAAGTCACCTTTCCATTGCTGGTGGTGCTTCATCATTAGTTTATGCTGTTCTTCAAAAGATTTTTCTTTAATTGTATTTAATATTTCTTTAAAATTTTTGGTCATCATTTTTTTACCATTTTCTCCACCAAACTGATCGGCATACCCATCGGAACTGATATAGAATATATCTCCCTTATCAGCTTTAATAATTTTATTCGTGAATTTTATTTCATGATCCCTGTCGCTTTCTTTTGTACCTATCGACATCTTATCGCCTTTTACTTCTTCAAATTCACCCTTCCTGAATATATATAGGGGGCGCATCGCCCCTGCAAACTGGATCTCATTCGTTTTTAAATTTATATTGCAAATGGCAATATCCATCCCATCCTTAGAACTATTGTTTGGATTGTTTTGATAAAGTGCCTTGATAACCCCTTTGTTAAGTTCATCCAATATTTTCCCGGGTTCTACAATATCATTATCATTTACAATATTATTAAGAATATTATATCCAATGAGCGACATGAATGCTCCGGGAACACCGTGGCCGGTACAATCCACACAAGCAATTATTACACAATCGTCTTTAAGAGCGAACCAATAAAAATCACCGCTCACAATATCCTTTTGTAAAAAGAAAATAAAACTTTTCGGCAACGATTGTTGAATGTTCTCTAGGCTTGGAAGAATAGAAGTTTGTATTCTTTTAGCGTATTCAATACTATCGGTAATATCTTTATTCTTCTGACGAATAATTACTTCATTCATTTTTCTTTCAGTAACATCCGTATCAATGATGATCAATTTCTGAAGATTACCCGTTTCACCATAAATAGGTGTAAGTGTAGATGATTCCCAGGTTACAGGGCCTTTCTTATTAAGGTTCTTTGATTCGTACACTACCGAACATTTTCCAGAAATACATTTATCAATGATCGTTTTAATATCAGGGTGATTACTCACTTCATAAATGCTTTCGCCTTTGAGCTTTTTTAATTCATCAAGGGTCATGCCATTGAGTTTTTCAAAACTATAATTAACCCATTCCAATCGTCCTTGTGCGTCCATAATGATAATGGCATTGCCGGTTTCCCTTGCAACAATTGATAAACGCTCCAAATCGATATTGAATGAAAAAGTAAATGATGGATGCGCCTGAACCGATCACCAATACCCAGAACCACCAACGCTGCCAGATAGGTGTAGCAATTGCAAATGAATAAAGAAGAGGCTCACTCCATTTGCCCTGACCATTAGAGGCGGAAATAGAAAAAGTATAATTACCTGACGGAAGGTTGGAATAGGAAACAAATTTATTCTCTGTCTCTAAATACTCTTCATCATTCCCCTCTAATCTATAACGAACTTTTACATTTTCGCTAGAACGTAACCAAATGGTTGAAAAATTGAAAACAAAATTATTTTGCCGGTACGAAAAGTTTTTTGTCGAATCAAGAGGAAATGACTGGTATTGCACCGTAATACTGTTGAGATGGATTTTTGGCGTTATGGTATCGGAAGGCGTTTCTGTAGTCCGGAATTTTAAAACTCCTGAATTTGTACCTATCCAAATATTTCCTTCTTTATCAACAAAACTTGCATTGAGATTGGCTTCTACATCATTATCAGAAATGGAAAAATAATTTGCTTTGCCTGAATTAATATCCAATTGATCAATCCCTCTGGAATGAGCTGTAATAACTTTATTTCCTGATGTGGCAATTATCTGAGAGTTATTATCACGCAACCCATTGGTAAGAGAGTAATTTACAGCTGCTCCTGCTTTAGCGTCCTCTGCAGGATCCAATTTATAAATACCGTCTTCATCTGTACTGAACCAAAGTTTCCCTAATTTGTCCTCCGTAATAGAATAAACAGTTTTGCCTTTAAGTTTATTTTTTTCACTAACCTTAGTAAACGAAACGCCATTGAACATTACCAAACCTTCTCCATCCGTACCGATCCATAATCTGTTCTCCGAATCTGAAAAAACGCAATAAATATAATCTCCCGGCAAACCATTCTCTGTTGAATAATTTTTTATAGACCTGGTATTATTATCAAAACTGATCTTGCTGATTCCTCCACCAAGTGTTGATATCCAAACATTTCCTTTTTTATCAATTGTAATAGATGATACATTATCATTTGCAAGACCTTGCTTTTGTGAAATATTTTCGTACTTCTCTGTTAAAGGATCAAAACAATTCAAGCCATTGCCATAGGTTCCAAGCCATATTTTGCCTTTACTATCTTCGTGGATGCAAGTAATTTGTTTTCCTAAATTCTCTTCTGTCAGAAAATAATTTTTAATAACTATTCCACCATCAGGGAGCAAAGAATATTTCACCAATCCCTTATCTGTTCCTATCCAGTAGTTATCTTTTTTATCCGCATAAAAAGTAAATGCTTTATCGGAAAGTAAACCATTCTTAGATGTAAGATAACTAATGCGCCCCTGGCACATTTCCGAAAGGCCTTTCGTTGTTCCCACCCAAAGGTTATCTTCACGATCTACAAAAACAGAATTTACCTCATTATTAAGCAAACCATTTTTTACATCGATCACTCTTAAGAATTCTTTTCCTTCTTTATTTACAGAATAAGAGATCACACCATTGTCTTTTGTACCGATATACAATGCCCCTGTACTATTGAAATAAAGGGAAGTAACGCTACCATACTTCCAGCCCAAAGTGTTTTTGAATCGTTTAAATTTACTTTCCTTCACATCATACCTGCATACTCCTGAATCAGGCATAGCAACCCATACATCATCATTTTTGTCGCATACTAAATTCAAAACAATATTATCAGGCAAGCCTTTTTTCATTGAGATAATTGTAAAAACAGGCGCTTCAGGATTTTTTGTATCAACATGTGTTATCCCTGCATCCGTACCTGCCCATACATCGTTTTTACTATCCTTAGTTAAGGTATATACAAAATCATCACTAAGTCCGTTTTCAGAATTAAACTGCTTGAACTGGTTATCATTGCTATAAAACGAAAGTCCCGAACCATAGGAAGCTATCCACATTCCATGTGCTTCAGTAAATGCAGACACTTTATCGTCAGAAAGTTTTTCGTTGAAAGGAAAGGGAATAAACTTTTTGTTTTTGTACCAGGTTATCTTTCCGTTCTTATGGCCTATCCACAAGGTATTGTCGCTTTGCATATAAAGTGCGGTGATCGCATTATCGATCAACCCGTCTTTATCAGAAAAACGTTTAACATTTACGCCATCAAATAAAACCAGTCCGGATGAAGTTCCTATCCATAATTCTGCATCCGGAGATTGTAGCATGCAAGTGATAGATACATCTTTTTTACTGCTTAGTGAAGGGAAATTGCGGAACGTCTGTGAACACAAAGGTGTGAGCCAGAATAATAAAACGGATAAAAGAAAGAAAAAATTTATTTTGATCTTATAGTTCAAAAGCATGATGCTAATATACTGCTTTTTGAGGTTAAATTCGGTCTTATAATATTCGAGATTATTGGGACGTTTAATTCTTAAAAAAGAATTGGCGGGTATTACGGTGTGAAAAAAGCTCTTTCGCTTCGGATCTTAAAAATTAATAAAAAATGATAATGGGATTATTTTTCGGGGGACATTTCCAATTTTACTTCAATTGCTATATCATCTTTTACTTTCTGATTAACAATGGTTGGAATTTTTATGTTATAGTCTGCCAAAAGAACATTGAAAACAGACTCCACCGTAATTTGAGCTCCTTTAATAGTCATTCTCGATTTAACAATTATTTCTTTTTCAACCCCATGTATAGTCATAGCACCTTTTGCACGAATAGGGTAAACACCCGCAGTAGCAAAATCAAGCTCTTCTATAACCTTCCCTTTAAAAGTAGCCATCGGAATTATATCTGATTCCATATACTTTTCATTAAAATGTGTTTTCTGTAATGGATTGGAAAAGCCTTGAAAAGAAGAAATAGGAATTGAAAAAGTAAATATTTTTTTTGTTGCATCAAAAGTACCGGTCAATTTTTTAGATTGAGCTACAATAGTCCCAAAAGGTCCTTTTGTGGTAAATCTTACAATACCATCATTAGAAATATACTGATCGCCTTTTTTTAAAAAAGTAAATGATTGCACCATAAGGCAAATCGATACGAATAAAACCAATACAATTTTTTTCATTATTTTTTTTAACGGTAGATCGCCAGCAAAATATATGAGGCCTTTTTATCAAACCGTTGTGATTGCTCAATTCTGTTGGTTTTAACGAGCCTCAATGTATATGCGGAACATGCAACGGAAACAAAAATAAAACACAAGGTCAGGCCATGTAGTGTATCCACTAAAGTGAAAGAGGAGGATTCGGGTAGCGAAGAATCAACAACATATTTATTGCCGATAGCTGCAAATAAGGCTCCTACACTTAAGCTAAAACGTGAGTCAATACTATCTCTATGGATAAAAAAGCAAAGAAAAGCCAACAAGAAAGAAATATACATACCAATAAATAACTTCATGAACAACCACCATGAATCTCGCTCTATAACAATCTGAACCTTAAAATTGCTGAATTCTGAAACGGGTCTAGTTAAAACAGGTTCACCAAAAGCGGTCTCATATTTTTTAGTGCTTGTGCTAATTTTAAAGCTGTCCGGAATTACTTTCCAACCTGATATAGTCCATTTTGAATAGTGGTTACCCAATGTATCTTCGGCAAAAATTAGATCACCTTTATCATATTGTGAATTTTCTATTGAAAATCTTAATTTCTGACGGTCAAAAGGAAAGTTTTGAATTTTCCATGAATCCTTCATTACACATTGCAATTTCATCAACATGTATATTCTGCCATCACTTAATGTATCTACCGTATAGAAAGATTTATCAACAGTTTTCGCCATTGGAACTTCCAGATACTTAGAGAAATCAAAATCCGGGTTTTTATATTTCAACCATAACCAAAGGTTAATTGTATATTGCTTATCCGTAAAATCAATATCATGGATACTGTTAATATAGA
>JAIOQD010000363.1 GCA_021413595.1 Bacteroidota bacterium
TTGCCCTTTTAAAAAAAATATTTTTTCAGATAATTTAGCAGCTTCGTTTGCGGTTATTATGGCTTTTTCATATTGTGACTTTTCTGAGAATTCTTCACTCAATTTATTTAGAATGAATACTTTATTAGTGTCTTGTTTGGCGGTTTTGAGAACGTACTGTAAAGAATCGGTTTTGGATTGGGCGAAACCTTCAAGGTTTTGAAAACCTTGAAGGTTTAATAGAAGAAAGAGAAAATGTTTTTTCATTATTTATATTTAATTCAAGCTAGGTTCTACCTTATTCAGCATCGTTACATATACATCAACTTGTCTTAAAAAATATTTTAATGTTTTTGTATTATCTGAGTCGATCATCATATCATAAATTTCCAGTCCTTTTTCATTGAACTTACCTACTTTAAAATTCGATTTAGAAAGTGCTGAAATATATTTTAACGGAAAGAGATCGTTAATATTAAGATCTATTAATAGATCGTATTTTTCATCCATAAAATTTTGGATGACCATAGAAGAAGGCTTTCCAAACCAATTTAAATCTTTAGTTGAAAAAAAATCATACTCAAGTTTAGAAAAAGTCATATCAGGTATTTGTTTTGTGCTAAAAAAGCCCATTGCTTTCACCTTTTTACGATGTTCACGTAAGTATAATACATACCGCTTTACCAATTCAAAATCTTCAGGGTTAGTAGCATCAAATAAGATCCCAACAGTTTTTATTGTATTGAAATCGAATCGAATAGGTGTACGCAGCCTAGGATTATCCTTTAGTTCCAATTTAATGTAGCTATTACTAATTACATCTTTTATTTTTTTAAATATGCTCATTTATTTAATTTAGAGTTAAAAGTTTTTTTTAAGTGTTGGTACTCCATCCATACACTCTTTAATCTTAACTATTTCCAGATATCATTTTTATAAAATCATCTTCCGAAATAATCGGCACTCCTAATTTTTCTGCTTTTTTATGCTTTTCAGACCCCATATTCTCACCGGCAATCACAAAATTTGTTTTACCTGAAATAGAACCAACATTTTTTCCTCCATTTTGTTCAATTGTTTTTTTTAGATCATCTCTCGAAAACTTACTGAATACACCAGAAACAACAAATGACAGTCCGTTCAGCTTATCACTTGAATTGATCAACTGCTCTTCCGAAAGCTCAATTTGAAGTCCATAAGATCTCAATTTTTCAATAATTTCAGCAGTATGTTTATCGGCAAAATAATCTAAAATAGCTTTTGCTGTTCTTTCGCCAATATCACCTACTTCAAGTAATTGCTCTAAAGTAGCGTTTTTTAAAGAATCAATACTTTTAAAATAGTAAGCTAGCTTTTTTGCAGTAGTTTCACCGATATGACGAATACCAATACCGTATAAAACCCGTTCAAAAGGGATCTTTTTTGAAGCTTCGATCCCGGCAAGCAAATTATTCACGCTCTTTTCAGCCATCCGCTCTATTTTCAAAAGGTCTTCTTTTTTGAGCTCATATATGTCAGCACAATTTTTTATTAATCCTGCTTCATATAATTGTGCGATGGTTTCAGCACCAAGACTATCAATGTCCAATGCCCTGCGACCAACGAAATGTTCCATCTTACCTTTTACCTGCGGTGGACAGCCTAATTCATTGGGACAATAATGATTTGCTTCATCCACATTTCTTATGAGTTCCGTTCCACATTCAGGACAATGAGAAATATATTGTACTTTATGAGCATCAATCGGCCGTTTGCTTTCATCTACCCCTATAATCTTGGGAATAATTTCACCACCTTTTTCAACAAATACAGTATCACCAATACGTACGTCTAATTTTTCAATTATATCAGCATTATGCAAGGATGCACGTTTAACAGTAGTACCGGCAAGCAATACCGGCTTTAAATTAGCAACGGGGGTGATTGCTCCTGTTCTACCTACCTGATAGACAATAGATTCTAATAGTGTACTTACCCGCTGTGTTTTAAATTTATAGGCTATAGCCCAACGAGGCGATTTTGCAGTAAATCCAAGTATTCTTTGTTGTTCAAAAGAATTTACTTTTAAAACAACCCCATCAATATCAAACTCTAAATTATTGCGCTCGGTGTCCCACTTATCAAGATACTTAAAAACGTCCTGAATACTGGCAGCCTTTTCCATGAATTCAGAAATTTTAAATCCCCACTTTTTAGCGGCTTTCACATTTTCGAAATGAGTTTGGTATGGTAGATCTTCAGCAGAAATTGAATACAAAAAGCAATCAAGGTTACGTTTTGCAACAATAGAAGAATCCTGCATTTTGAGCGTTCCGGCAGCTGCATTTCGAGGATTCGCTAATAATGGTTCGGCAATTTCTTCACGTTCTTTATTCAATTCATTAAACACTTTTCGCGACATAAAAATTTCACCACGAATTTCAAATTCTTTTGGATAATCATGTCCGAGCAACTTTAAAGGAATACTTTTTATGGTTTTTACATTGGTGGTAACATCATCTCCTTTTTCGCCATCACCACGGGTTATAGCTTGTACCAAAACACCATCTTTGTAAGTCAATCCAATTGCAACACCATCATATTTTAATTCACAAACATATTCGTACTCCGCATTCAGTGCTTTTTTTATACGATCATCAAAATCTGTCAGATCCTCTTCGGAATAGGTATTACCCAATGAAAGCATCGGGTATTTGTGTTTAACAGTTTTAAATTCTTTGGTGATCTGCCCACCAACCCGCTGCGAAGGTGATTCAGGGCTAAGGTATTGAGGATGTTCTTTCTCTAATTTAATAAGCTCTTCAAGCAATTTATCAAATTCAAAATCACTTATTGTAGGCTCTGCAAGTATATAATACTTGTAAGAATGCTCTTCAATTTGATGGGAAAGTTCTTCTATTTTATGTTTTATTGATTCACTCATTGTTATTTAATATGTAATAGTACCTCTGTTCTTATATCCCTTTTCTCATCATGATCACATACGTTATCCCAGAAACAAAAAAACCAACAAACCAGGCATAATTATATAATTGAGAAATCCAATGCCAAACTGCATCTTTATCAATTGCACCAATAGTAGTTAAAAAACCGGGAATGTTTGGAATAATCACTAGTAACAATGCTATTATTGCAAATTTATTAAACCCATTTCCATAAAAATATTGTCCTTTTAATTGATAAAGATCATTTACAATGAGCTTTTGTTTTCGAATAAAATAATAATCTGCTATCATGATTCCTCCTATTGGGCCCAGTAAACTTGAATAAGCGATCAGCCATGTAAAAATATATCCGGTAGGATCAGCTATTAGCTTCCAAGGAAAAATTAATAGTCCTATAATACCTGTAATGTATCCGCCTGTTTTAAAATTAATTTTTGAAGGAGATAAATTTGCAAAATCATTTGCCGGGCTTACAATGTTAGCTGCAATATTGGTAGCCAGCGTTGAAAGTGCAACAGCGATCATAGCAATACTTACCAGCATTTTACTTTCAAATTTACCCGCAAGCACTAATGGATCCCAAATAGTTTCACCATAAATAATAAGTGTGGCAGAAGTTACAACCACTCCAATGAATGAAAACAAGGTCATGGAAGCAGGAAGCGCAATTGCTTGCCCCATGATCTGAGCACGCTGACTTTTTGCATAACGTGTAAAATCAGGAATATTGAGCGACAGTGTGGCCCAAAAACCAACCATTCCTGTTAAAGCAGGAAAAAAATAATTCCAGAAAGCTGCACTTGATTCAAATTTAGAAGGCTGAGAAAGAATTGGGCCTAAACCATTACCGGCTGAAATAGCCCAAAACAAAAGTGCAAGAGCTGCAATAGGAAGAAAAAAAGCTTTAAAAACCAGTAATTTTTTAATACTTTCTACACCAAGGTACACTACGAACATATTGAGCAGCCAAAATAAAAAGAACGTAATAGCCGGTCCGGTTTGAAGACCAAATGAGGTGGGAAAAACTTGTGGGATGGTTTCCAGTGAGGGAATCCAGAGCTTGAGCATCAGGTAAATTGCATAACCTCCTATCCAGGTTTGAATTCCAAACCATCCACAGGCAACAATAGCACGTAATACAGCCGGAATATTTGCACCACGCACACCAAAACTTGCACGTGCAAATACAGGGAAAGGGATACCATATTTAGCGCCCGCATGCCCATTTAATATCATGGGAACAAGTACAACAGTGTTACCAATAAAAATAGTAAGAATTGCCTGCCACCAATTCATTCCTCCTTCAATGAGCGAACTGGCAAGCATATACGTAGGAATGCATAAACTCATACTTATCCAAAGGGCTGCATAATTCCAGGTGTTCCAAGTACGTTTTGATAATGGAACAGGAGCAAGATCTTCGCTGTAAAGGGAGGCGGAAGAGTTTTCTTCAGAATGTTCTAAAGATCCTTTGGTCATTTGAAAATAATTTTAGTATTGTAGAGCGATCGCATTGTAAATGAGTAAGATCGATAAAAAAATGTGAAAATTTGTATGAGTTTTTAGCCCTTAAGCGCAATAACGTTAAGTTAAGGATTGCTTTTCAAAAAAACGCCTGCTCAAGATACTCGATAAGCTCAGACTGCCCCTTGCGCGAGTCATATTGAGCCTGTGAAATATGTGTGCAGGCTTCTCAACTTAATAACATTGCCCTTAAGAGATGAAAGCCTAGCCTCCATACAAATATAAAAATATTTAATTAGAGCCTGTTTAAATTTTATTCACACGGCTTTCTTATAAAAATAATAAACAATAAGATGTTGATTTAAAGAATGTTATTAAAGTAATAGAAATGCTTTACCATATAAGTGTTGTTTGAACCCCAAAACCAGATATAGCATGAACACCTCAATTACGGCACAATGTACAACCTTTTGCAAATAAATAAATAAAACAATGTAAAGAATTAGATTTACGAGATGAAACGCAGAATAAAGCGACTTCGAGCGCATAGCTTTCTCCGCCAAAGGCGAAGAAAACTATGAGACGCTATAAATGTATTCAGGAATTTATTTTCTATGTTTCTATGTGGTTAATTGGACTTCAACGGATTTTATATTTATGCCCTTGGGAATTCATCATCTTAAAATAGCAATACAATCAAAGCATTTTAAATATTAACAATCTATTATCTTTTATATTATTTTTGCATCTTGAATAAAAATTGCAAAACAGGTTAATTAGTAAATGAAGGAATTTTTTAAAAAGCTTTGGCGTTTTACCTGGAAAGCTGCAATGTGGTTTCTTATTATAAGTATTGTATCTGTTATTCTCTTCCGTTGGCTTCCTGTACCTGTTACACCACTTATGCTCACCCGATGTGTTGAACAAAAGATGAATGGTAAAGAAATGAAACTCAAAAAAAATTGGGTTCCATTCGAAGAGATTTCTCCAAATTTACAATTAGCAGTTGTTTGTTCCGAAGATCAAAATTTTATAAATCATAGTGGTTTTGATTTTAAGGCGATTGAAAAAGCAATGGATTATAATGCCACTCACAAAAAACAACGTGGAGCAAGCACAATCAGTCAGCAAACTGCAAAAAATGTTTTTCTATGGTCCGGGCGAAGTTGGATCCGGAAAGGGATTGAAGTATATTTTGTTTTTTTGATCGAAACTTTTTGGAGTAAAGAACGGATCATGGAAGTCTATTTAAATGTAATTGAAATAGGTGATGGCGTTTATGGTGCACAAGCCGCCTCCAAATCATTTTTTAAAAAGGATGCAAAAAACCTTACAAAATCCGAAGCAGCCTTAATAGCCGCTGTTTTACCAAATCCATTAAAATTTTCGGTGGCTAAACCCAGCGCTTATACCCGCTATCGGCAAAATTGGATCCTACGCCAGATGGGGTTCTGGGGCGGCACATTAAAATATGAAGAGCCTGCAGCACCAGTAGAGAAGAAAAAAAGGAAGAAGAAAAAGTAATTAATAACCTCAATTGTATTCCTCTACATATAGTAATTAGCGCATTTTGAGGGATTCAATAACGTATGGCGCTATCAGGAAAAGGTGTGAAATGTGAAATGTGAATTGTGGGCTGTCACTCTGCGCTTTGTCGAAGAGTGTGGGAAGCTATCACAGATGTTTCGACAGGCTCAACATGACAACGCACTTTGGATTGAGTCGGCTCAAGCGGAGTCGAGAACCATGTGTAAAAGAGATATTTTTTACACCACTCTAATAAAGAATCCTGCACCCCGGCAGCAAGGCCCTTAAAATTACAATATCGTATTCCTTAAAATAATTCCCCCTCAGATCAAGTACTTCAAGTTTTTTTAGAAAACAAATAGAGTCTGATATCTTGGATATTTTATTACTTTTCAGAGAAAGTTGTTTTAAATTTTTTAATTTATAAATACTTTTTGGTATTTCAGTGATCTGATTATTGTCTAAAACTAATTGCTCTAAAGAGCTTATATTCCCTATTGTTTTTGGGATTTTTGTTATCCCGCACATCACAAAAGTTAAATTTTTCAACCTTTTAAATTCTCCAAAAGAAGTGGGCAAGGTATCTATTTTAGTATTGAATAAGAGCAGTGTATTTAAGTTTGATAAATACCCAATTGAGTTTGGAAAATAAAATGTACCCACTGAATTATTTTGCATTTCCAATACTTTCAAACGCCCTAAATAAGCGATATCCCAAGGTAAGGAATCCAATTTGGTACTATGCAAATGTAATTCGGTAAGATTTTCGAGCTTGCTAAAACCTGTTGGCAAAGAAGTAATTTCATTTCCAATACAAGCAAAATAAAGAAGATTAGTAAGATCTTTTAGCTCTGCCGGGAACATTTACATCCACCAAAGCATCTTTTAAATTGGTGTAAACCATACCCGGAGGTCCGTATTTATCAAAAGCATCTTCCTGCGCATTTAAAAGCAGTGAGAAGGGAAGAAAAAAGAAGAGTAAAATTTTAATCATAAACAAAGGATTTGACACTAATTTCACGAATTATTATTTTTTAAGGTTCGCCATTGTAAGTTCACAAACTCTCATAGGCAGACTATTTGCGTTAGGGATCCCTTCGACAAACGCTCAGGATACATTCTTCTCTGAAGAATAAATTCCACGGAAATCCTTTTTATTTTTCACAAAAAGATTGTAGTGAAAAGCCCGCCACTTTCTTTTTAGAAAGGGGAACGCCCAAAACAGTCTCCAACAAATTCCTATCGTATAAAAGAACACCCCCAGGAAGCAACATTATTTTTATCATCAATTACTTCAATATAAAAAGTATGTTTTCCCGGTTTAATATCATTATCAAATGTATAAAACAAAAGATCTTGTTTTACTTCATATTCACATAACACCCATTTATCATCAATCGTTACGCGATATTTTTTTATTCCTGAAAGATTATCAGTTGCTTTTATCCCGATCACTTTCGATCTTTTAAAATCGACATTATTTTTATCCACAACCTTAAAATCAGGTTTTATTTTAGGAACAGTTGTATCCACAATTATTGCAAAACTACCAAAGGTTTTTAATTGAGCATTGATCCAGCCATCTTTATAGGTACCTCCTTCATATCTTTTTTTGCCATTATCTTTTATTGAAATAATTGCAGCTTTACTTTGTAATGATACTGGTAAATTATCTGTTTTTAAACTCAAGGTGTATGCTTTTTGTAGAGCCGTTTCATTATCTTGTATATGATGAACCAATGAGTATGTCCCGCTTAACTTAGGTGATCGGTAATAGTTAAATTTTATATCATCATATAATGCATAAGCAGGAATGGTGATTTCAATATCTTCCTTTTTATGCTGATTCTCTTTAAAACAATCAAAAACAACCCAATTTGAACTCTGTACTGTTTCATTGGCTTTACTTTTAGAGGTGCTACGCACTTTCAGCATCCATTCGGTAGTATTACCTGCATAATCTTTTAAAATATATTTTATCCAATGAATGGAATCATCGTTAAAATTTATAATTCCATCATTTAAAACATTCCTATAAATTCCTAATTGATTATTTTTTGAAACAAAACTTTTTTGAATAGTAGAATTGTTTTTTTGTTTTTCAACAAAATCAATATGCGTATTTACATAACGTGCATTTTCAAACGTAAATTTTTCTAATTCATGATAATAAATCCGT
>JAIOQD010000364.1:0-2166 GCA_021413595.1 Bacteroidota bacterium
CAATAATTATAGAATATTAATTCCTTAATTAAAATATTAAGAAAAGACAACACCAAAAGCGCAGTACAACAAAATAACTAAACATTCAATTCAGCAAATTTTTTGTCTGCTTTAAACTTTTTCGCAGCTTTCCCTTTACGTATAATTTTAATATGAACAATAGTATCGCCTTGTACAGTTGCATTTACAACATCCTGTCCGGTGATCACATGCCCGAAAATAGTATGTTTCATATCCAGCCATGGTGTAGCAACGTGTGTAATAAAAAACTGGCTTCCATTTGTTTTGGGACCCGAATTAGCCATTGCCAATACACCTGGACCGGTAAATTTTAATTCAGGTAAAAACTCATCTTTAAAAAAATATCCCGGTGCACCCATCCCATTACCAAGTGGATCACCACCTTGGATCATAAAGTTAGGAATAACACGATGAAATTTTAATCCATCATAAAAAGGGATACCAACCCCTTTAGCTGTATTTTTAATTTTACCTTCAGCAAGCCCAACAAAGTTAGCAACCGTTAAAGGTGCTTTTTCAAACTCTAATTGCACCAATATTTTCCCACGATTGGTTTCTATCTCGGCATACAAACCTTTTTCGAGTTTCGGTTTCTTTTCTTTACCGGCAAAACTGCTAAATGCAACTAATAAAAACGAAAATATTAAAAGTGATTTTTTCATAATAAATTTGGGGTTGGTTTAATTAATAATGTGAATAATTTTTAAGTGTTTGCTGTCATCCTGAGCTTGTCGAAGGGGGTGCGAAGGCTTGCCCACATACTTCGATAAACTCAGTATGACCAAACACACAATATTTATTGTTAACCTAATAAAACTCATTTACTTTTTTTTGCGGCTTCCATCAATACACATTTACCACAAGCTTGTTTTTTTTTAATACTGTTATAAATCCGGCTAAATACATAGGCCAAAGCAAGGGCTAAAACTATATAAATGCCTATTTGCTGGATCATTAAAAACGATGGTTTTGAAGTTTCAAATTTACAAAAAATATTTCCCTTTGCAGCGTGTTTTTTTTATATAATTTTACCCTGATTCAAATCTAAAATAATATATGATCACAGCAGAAACTCCTATCCGTTATGATAGAAAAAAACATAAGGACGATACCTTGATTTTTCTTTACAAAGGTCTCTTAAAGCCACGAATGATCGAAGAAAAGATGCTGCTGTTATTGCGTCAGGGAAAAATTTCCAAATGGTTTTCGGGAATAGGACAAGAGGCCGGTTCGGTTGGAGCCGCAATGGCTTTGGAAAAGGATGAATTCATTTTGCCTATGCACCGTAACCTGGGTGTATTTACTTCACGTAATATCCCTTTGAATCGTTTATTTTCTCAATTTCAGGGCAAACCAAGTGGATTTACTAAAGGCCGCGACCGCTCTTTTCATTTTGGCACTCAAGAATATAATATTGTTGGAATGATCTCTCACCTTGGTCCGCAATTAGGTGTTGCTGACGGCATTGCCTTGGGTAATGTATTGAAAGAAAATAATAAAGTTACACTCGTTTACACCGGTGATGGTGGTGCAAGTGAAGGTGATTTTCATGAATCCTTAAACGTAGCGGCTGTTTGGGATCTGCCGGTAATTTTTGCGATAGAAAATAACGGTTATGGTTTATCCACGCCAAGTAATGAACAATTTCGTTGCAAACAATTTATTGATAAAGGAATAGGTTATGGTATGGAAGCTGTGCAGGTAGATGGAAACAATGTGCTGGAAGTATATGATACAGTTAAACGTATCGCAGAATCCATTCGTAAAAACCCTCATCCTGTTTTACTGGAACTGATGACCTTCCGAATGCGTGGACACGAGGAAGCATCTGGAACAAAGTATGTTCCGAAAGAATTATTGGAAATATGGGGTAAAAAAGATCCTTTGAATAATTTTGAAAGATTCCTTTTGGAAGAGGGCGTGTTGACCGAAAAGATGGTGGAAGAATTTCGTGCGGAGATAAAAGAAGAGATTGAAACAGGTTTGGAGATAGCTTCTAAAGAAACATTACCTCCTCCAAATACAGAGATAGAGTTGCGTGATATGTACCTTCCTTTTGAATTAAATGAGACTAAACCACAAGACAATAAAACCAACAAACGCTTTATTGATGCTATTTCTGACGGATTACGTTTAGCGATGCGT
>JAIOQD010000364.1:2186-4029 GCA_021413595.1 Bacteroidota bacterium
AACATCAAAATTTAGTATTGATGGGACAGGATATTGCTGAATATGGTGGTGTATTTAAAATTACTGAAGGTTTTGTGGAAGAGTTTGGTAAAAAACGGGTGCGAAACACTCCTTTATGCGAAGCAGCAATTGTGGGCAGCGGTTTTGGTTTATCAATTAATGGAATGAAGGCTATGGTAGAAATGCAATTTGCTGATTTCGTTACTGAAGGATTTAATCAGATAGTTAACAATCTTGCAAAATCACATTACCGTTGGGGACAAAATGCTGATGTAGTGATACGGATGCCAACCGGTGCCGGTGTTGCAGCAGGCCCTTTTCATTCTCAAAGTAATGAAGCATGGTTTACGCATACTCCCGGATTAAAAGTTGTTTATCCTGCTTTCCCGATAGATGCAAAAGGTTTGTTATTAACGGCCTTTGAAGATCCCAATCCTGTTATGTTTTTTGAACATAAAGGATTGTACAGAAGCCTTACCGGAGATGTACCTGATGATTATTATACTATCCCCTTTGGAAAAGCTAAGCTAATTTATGAAGGCAATGATCTGACCATAGTAACCTATGGTTTGGGTGTTCATTGGGCAATAGAAATACTTGAAAAGCATCCTGAAATTAAAGCTGATCTGATAGACTTGCGTACCTTATTACCTTATGATAAAGAAGCAATAATCAATTCGGTAAATAAAACCGGGAAAGCTCTTGTATTGCATGAAGATACAATGTTTGGTGGATTTGGCGGAGAACTGGCTGCTGTTATTTCACAAGAATGTTTTGAAAAATTAGATGCACCAGTTATGCGTTGTGCAAGCTTGGATACCCCTGTTCCAATGAATGCCGATCTGGAAATAAATTTTTTGGCAAAATCAAGGTTTGAAAAGCAATTGGTTGATTTGTGGGAGTATTAAAAGTAGTTTCAAGTTTCAAGTTTTTAAGTTACAAGTTCTGTGTATTACAATAAACCTTATTTTTAAAACATAGTGCCTCAACTTTAAACTTTAAACTATTTTTCAACTATTAATTATGACAAAAAAAGAGCGTTTCGAAAAAATAATCGCCTATTTCAGTAAGCATCAACCAATTGCTGAAACAGAATTACAGTATAAAAACCCTTACCAATTGCTGGTAGCAGTAATACTATCAGCACAATGCACCGATAAGCGTGTAAATATGGTTACACCTGCTTTATTTAAAGCCTTTCCTGTGCCAGAGGTTATGGCTGCTGCTAGCAGTGATGAAGTGTTCCAATACATAAAAAGCATAAGCTACCCAAATAATAAAGCCAAACACCTTGTGGGCATGGCAAAAATGCTGATGGATGATTTTAAAGGTGAAATTCCATCCGATGTGAATGAATTACAAAAATTACCCGGGGTTGGACGTAAAACAGCCAATGTAATTGCATCCGTAGTTTACGAAAAACCAACTATGGCAGTGGATACCCATGTTTTTAGGGTAGCCGCCCGATTGGGATTAACCACCAATTCAAGAACTCCCTTAGAAACAGAAAAACAATTGGTCAAATATATTCCTAAAAATAAAATAGCCATTGCTCATCATTGGCTGATTTTACATGGCCGTTATATCTGCGTTGCACGTTCTCCAAAGTGCGATATTTGCCCATTGACAGCGTATTGCAAATACTACCAAAATCTACAAAAAAAAATCAAAATATAATTTAAAAGAAAGGAATTCCGATAACAAAAAAAGAGATTCAAATTTGAATCTCTTTTTTTTGTGTTGTATATTATAAAACTCTTGCTTTTTGAATTACCTTCAAATGAATCCATGCTTCTTTCATTGATAATGCGCGTTAGGGATTGCAGCGTAAATCCTTTTTGTT
>JAIOQD010000365.1 GCA_021413595.1 Bacteroidota bacterium
TCTTTCTGGATCATAGACAATCCTTCTGAACCATCAACAGCTTCATCTACCAAATACTTTTCATATTCCAAAATTTCGCGTAATGCTTTGCGAATACTTTTTTCATCATCAATAATCAATATTTTTTTCATAGTACTGCGAATTATGAATTTTAACGAATTTCGACTTACTACGAATTACGAATATATAGCGAATTTACGAATCTGTATTTGCTGCTTTTTAACATACAGATTCGTAAATTCGCTATACGTAACTGGGAATTCGTAGGAAAACAAAAGTAATCGTTTTTTTTTGATAATAAATAAAAAGCAGAATTTGAACTAGGCAATATTTGGAATTCTACTCGATTTTTATATATTTGTACTCACAATTGATCATCTAAATTTACTAAAACCTGTTGAACATGAAAAAATCATTACTATTTATCACTTCTTTTTGTATTGGCATCATAAGCGTAAGTGCACAAATTATCATTACTACAGCGGATATGCCTGTTCCTACAAAAGTAATTTACCAGTCGAATGATACCGTTCCAACCATTTCTATTGGTGCAGCAGGTTCAGGACAAACCTGGAATTTTACGACCGTTGTTGAGCATACAAAAGATACTTCAACTGTTATGCCTTATTCTGCTAAGCCAAATACTGTATTTTCAACAGCTAACATAGTATTAGAGCAACAAGGTGTTCAGGATTTTTATGGTTATGCAATAAATACAGCATCGGATATGACTTTACTTGGCGGTGCTGGAACCATTGATATAGGTGGTAATTTAACCCAAATAAATCAAATAAGCACTCCTAGTGAAACACTCTTTAATTTTCCAACCACTTACAATACTACCTTTACTCAAAATTATTCCACGAGTGCTAAATTTTATTTAGGACAAACAGTTCAAGGAATCACCATTGACTCTATTCATCAAAAATCAGGAATACAAAAAACTTTTTTAGTTGATGCCTGGGGCACTTTAACCACTCCTTTAGCAGGTGGACCGTATGACGTTATACGTGCTCAGGAAATAAAAATAACAAATGACACAACAATGGCTTTTTTCTTTGGAGGTTGGAATGATATACCCGGAGGAATTTCATCTGATTCTACAACAACCTATACCTGGTGGGCTAATGGTTTTGGTGCTGCTTTAGCAACAGCTACTATGGATACTGCAGGTGCTGTGGATAATTTGCAATGGCTAACTGCTGTTCCGGCTGAGCCACCATTATCAGTAAGTACAAGCTCTGTAAATGTTAGCTGCCAAGGTTTATGTAATGGAACTGCAACTGCAATTCCAAATTGGGGAAGCGGTCCAAAAACATACGCATGGAGCACAAGTCCGGTACAAGATTCTATTACTGCAATAGGTTTATGTGCCGGAACATATACTGTTACTATAACAGACTCCCTGCTTGCAACCGCCACTTCAACTGTAACAATTACAAATCCCGTACAACCTGTAATTACTGCAAATGGCACTACATTGAGTACTAATTATACAGCAACAGGTTTTAAATGGTTTTTGAATGGCGTATTTATTCCAAATGCAACTTCATCCACTTACACAGTTACTCAAAATGGAAATTATACTATTGAAGTTAGTACCGGTGGAGGATGTTTGGATACTTCTGCTGTATTTAATTTTAATACCATTGGTATAAACGAATCCATTTTAAATAGTGGTGTTGTTATTTTCCCTAACCCTGCCAGCAATCTAATTACTATCAAATTTGATGCTACTCTTTTAGCAGCTTCCGCAAAACAAGATGTTTTAATTGATATACAAAATGAATTAGGACAAAGCATCAAAAAAGCAGGTAGCAAACAATTAGCAAATGGTAAAAATGAAATGATAGTGGACATTGCTGATTTACCAAATGGGATCTATTTTATTCAAATAAAAAACCAAAATACAAGCGTTAACAAAAAATTCATTAAACAATAATTTAATTTGGTAATCTGATAATGTGTTAATTTGAAAAGGTGCTTATGCACCTTTTCAAATTAACACATTATATTTAATAAAAATAAAAAATGAAAAAAATACTACTTACAATTTCTGTTGTTGCTTTATCCTTTATTGGCGCAATGGCACAAAGCCCGGATTTTAGTTTTGAAACATGGAACAATGTACAATTTAGCACAACAATTCAAGACCCTCAAGGTTGGGCAAGTTTAAATACACTTAATGTTTTTACAGCTACGCCTAAATCGGTTTTTAAAGAAACAACCTCCCCTTTTGGAGGTACTGCCAGTGCCAAAATTACAACAGTAAAAATAATAGGCGCAGCAATTCCAAATCCTTATCAAACCGGAGATATTGATACTGCCGGGCTTCTTACAATAGGACAAATCGTAGCTTCTCCTCCAAGTATTAAATACGGTTATAATTATACATGGCGCTCTCAGGTATTATCATTTCAATGTAAATACACGCCAATGGCTGGTGATTCGGCTTTTGTACTTGCCACATTAACAAAATGGAATGGTACATCCCGTGATACCATTGCCATTGGAAAATATGCTACTGGCGCCACCACTACTAGCTATTCATTAAATAGTATAACACTTAATTACGATCCTGCCTTTGCAAGTGTTGTGCCTGACTCTCAACAAATTTTTATTTCATCCAGTATCTATTCTCATAATGGTGCTAAAATAGGAAGTACTTTTTATATCGATGATATTGCATGGTCAGGCTATAACAGTACCAATGAAATAAATAGCAGAATAAATAATGTGATCGTTTATCCTAACCCTTCAACAAATAATATCTCAATTGTTGCAAGTTCTGTTGACGCTGCAATTATTAGAATAACAGATATTACTGGTCGTTTGATAGGAACCTATTCTATGACCGATAATGAAGCAAATATTCAAACCTCAACATTTGCTTCCGGAATCTATATCTATAGTATTCTGGATCAAAAGAAAAATGTAATGAGCAGAGGTAGGTTTGAAATAACAAAATAATATTTTTTAGGAATTTCCAAATAAAGAAAAACATAAAAGCCATGAGAAGATCATCACTATTTTTCGCTTTTTATTTTATTGGTATTTTGAGCTTAAGTGCTCAATTTAGCGGTTTCACAGGATTTACCGGATTTACAGGGTTTAGTGGATCTTCAGGGTTTACTGGTTCTTCAGGTAGTACAGGTTCAAGCGGTAATACTGGTAGTACTGGTTCAAGCGGTAGTACTGGTAGCACTGGTTCTACAGGAATTACAGGTTCTTCTGGTTTCAGTGGATTTTCAGGGTTTTCAGGGTTTTCCGGCTTTAGCGGATTTTCGGGTTTTTCGGGCTTTTCCGGTTTTTCGGGCTCCACCGGAACAAGTGGTTTTAGTGGATCAACGGGGTCAACTGGTTCTACAGGTGTGACCGGAACAACTGGAGTAACCGGGTCAACTGGCATTACAGGAGCAACTGGTACAACTGGGATTACGGGAATTACAGGATCTCTTGGTATCACTGATATTAAAAGTATTATAAATCAAGTATCTGTTTATCCCAATCCGGCAAACGATAATATTAACTTTAAATGCTCTTTGGATGGTACTTTCCTTGAAATTAATGATATCACAGGCCGCTTGGTAGGTTATTATACAATAACCGACAATAAGGCAACTATTCAAACTACATCCTTTATTCAGGGAACGTATATTTATTCAGTATTGAATAAAAAGAAAGTTGCGATCAACAGAGGAACGTTTCAAATAGTAAAATAAGATCCTTCTCAGAGTTTACAAAAAAATATTTTCAAAAAAAAGGAAAGGATTTTCATCCCTTCCTTTTTTTTATGTTTGATCTTGTATTTTATCCTGACAAAGGAAGGGATGTTACATTTTAAGTTGTAGAGGTTTCCTTAATAAAAAGTATAGGTCAATTTATTATAATAGCTCGTTTTACCATTATCAATTCTACGTATCTCCTTTAGCAGACCATTATCGTAGTAGTAATAATTGAATTGGTACTTTTTTAATCTTTCTTTGTTGCCCGTTTTAGAACTCGCGATTTCTTCTGTAACTAGTTTACCATCCAGATAAAAATAATTAGCAATATGGTAAACTATGTTTGGATCAGAAATTCCTGATTTTTTTTCACTTGAAATACGGCCTTCCGAATCATAGGTATAGGAAAAGAGAAAATTCTTAGCAATATTTAATTTTTTTTGCAATCGCTTCTCGCTATCATAAACAAGTGAATCATCATCATAGGAGCAATTCCCTCCCTCTTCATAAACTCTGTTGGTAAGGAGATCATTTTCATATATACATTCAAACGAATAACTGCACCAACCACCATTCACTGTTTTACTTAAAATTTGATTATTGCTATTGTATTTATACTTCGTACGTATAGTGTCATATTTTTGCCAAGTTCCTATGTGCCACTCTTCAGCTAATAAATTATTTTCATAAAAATATATCTCAATATCTTTTGACGTATCCTTGCTGTCAATTAATTCATAAGAGGTCATGCGACCTTTTTTATCGTAGGTCCAAATCTCTCCCAGATCATTATTAAAAGTTTCATTAAAAAAGTAGCTGGAGGATGTTTTTACTTTGTTTTTTCTAACCGCTGCACTATCCGAGCAAGGTAAAAATTGTGCGAAACCAGAAATTTCAAGCACAATACTGAATATTAACAGCGCATATAATTTCATTTTTGAGCTCTTTTATAATTACAAAAAACAGTTTTTAGGAATGGAATCGCTGATTTATCGTTAATTACAAATATAGCAAAAAACAAGTAGATTATAATTTTTTAGAGATAAGAATATTTTACTTCTGATTGAATCATTAAGTTCTCGCAAAGGCTCATCGACTCCCCATTAATTTAAGCATTAATGAAATTTTTTTCGTGGCTACTTCACAATATGTAAATTTATTTTTGCACAAATAAAAATAAATAACGGTGCGATTGCATCCACGAAAAGAACGAACTGTAACCTTTTCAAGCCTTCGTTGAGTTGATTTTTTGTGGATTTTAAAAAAATGGGGGTGTTTGGAGTTTATCCCGATGAAATATGGCTTGGCTCTTTTTCTTGCTGTCACGCAATTTCGCTCAAATACCTAAATGATATTTGCCGTTATCTTTTGGAGAACGAAAAGAAAGAAAAATATTTACAAGAAGGAAGATTGACTTATTCCTCAAGAAAGAACAATTAATTAAGGTTGTTTTCAAAATCGAACTCAGGTTATTAACATAGAATTTGGAAGGATTTGTTGGAAATAGCGAAATTCATGGTCTTTTTCTTGAAGAGTTGCAAAAAAATGTTGCCAAAATTTGATAACTATTTCGAATTTCTTTTCTATTTATTAAAAAAAATCTTCCAACCTTTTTAAAACAATTACCTTTGCACCACAAAATTAAAAATTCAAAAATGGCAGATTCAAAAAAATTAGGCTTTGGTACCAAAGCAATACATGCTGGTCAGGAACCTGACCCAACCACAGGAGCGATCATGACTCCAATTTATCAAACATCAACATATACACAGGTAAGCCCTGGAAGTCACAAAGGTTACGCCTATGCACGTGGTAAAAACCCTACACGTACTGCACTCGAAAATTGTATAGCTGCCTTGGAAGGTGCTAAATATGGATTGTGTTTTTCAAGTGGAATGGGCGCTATAGATGCCGTTGCTAAATTACTTCGCCCAGGTGATGAAGTAATTACAGGTGATGATCTGTATGGAGGTACATACCGAATGTTCACGAAAGAATTTGCGAATGATCGGATCAAATTACATATCATTGATATGAAAGAAGCGAGCAATATTTCTAAATACATCAATGCAAATACAAAAATGATTTGGTTGGAAACACCTACCAATCCTACCATGCAAATTATTGATATTGAAGCTTGCGCGAAAATTGCAAAAGCAAATAAATTAATTTGTGCTGTTGACAATACATTTGCTTCTCCTTTTTTACAAAATCCTTTGTCACTAGGCGCTGATATTGTTATGCATTCGGTTACTAAATATTTAGGCGGACATAGTGATGTTATCATGGGTGCTTTGTGTTTAAGTGATGATAATTTATATCAGCAATTAGCATTTATTCATAACAGCTGTGGAGCTACTCCTGGTCCACAAGACAGCTTTTTAGTATTACGTGGAATTAAAACTCTGCACATACGCATGGAGCGTCATTGCTATAATGGACGAAAAATTGCTGAATTTTTAAAAACACATCCCAAAATAGATAAATTATATTGGCCGGGATTCCCTGATAGTCATAATCATGATATTGCTAAAAAACAAATGCGTGATTTCGGTGGAATGATCTCATTTTCTTTAAAAGGGAACAAACAGGAAGATGCATTTAAAATTGCTTCAAGTATGAAAGTCTTTTCTTTGGCTGAATCATTGGGTGGAGTGGAGTCATTGATCAATCATCCTGCTACCATGACCCATGCATCTATTCCTAAAGAAGAGCGTGACAAAGCAGGTGTTGTTGAATCACTGCTTCGCCTTAGCGTTGGAATTGAAGATATTGAGGATCTGATTGCTGATCTAAAACAGGCTTTGGCTTAGACTATAGAAAGTACTGTCATCCCGAGCTTTTTGCGAGGGATCTTGTCAATCATGAGCAATATCCAATTTAATGTAACAAGATCCCTCGCAAAAAGCCCGGGATGACAAAAAAATATTTCCAACCTATTTTCAAAGAAAGCAAAAGGTCAATAACCTTTTGCTTTCTTTGTTTAAAATGATTAGTTTTATACTTAACAAATACGAAAACTCGTGAATTACTATTATATAACAGGAACAAGCAGAGGGATCGGCAAAGCATTTGCTGAACATTTACTGGAAAACCCATCTAACAATGTAATTGGCATTTCCCGCCAGCGTAGTATCAATCATCCCAATTACAGACATTATAATTTAGATCTTACAGATGTAGATCTAATTGCTGATTTTAAATTTGAATTGCATACCAATGCAAAAAAAATATATCTTATAAATAATGCAGGTTCATTGGGTTTTATAAAACCTGTTGGAAAATTAGATGCATCCATTATTATAAAAAATTACACACTAAATTTAATTGCACCAAGTGTTTTAACAAATTCATTTATTAATTGTTATGACACTACCGATGCAGAAAAAGTGATCGTAAATATGAGTTCAGGTGCCGGTAAAACTCCTATTGACGGATGGGCAGTATATTGCGCTTCAAAAGCAGGAATAGATATGTTTAGCAGAGTGGTGGACGAAGAACAAAAAATAAGAGCTCAACATCCCTCATCAAATATTCATAAAGGATTCAAAATATTTTCTATTGCTCCCGGAGTTGTAAATACGGATATGCAGAATGAAATAAGAAAAGCATCAAAAGATGATTTTAGTCGTTTAGAAAATTTTATAGAATACAAAGTAAGCAATCAACTTCTTGAACCTGCCACTATATCAAGAAAATATTTTAATATTTTAGAAAATGTTACTGGAATTAAGGATGTGCTGTCTTCTTTAAAAGATTACGAATAATGCGAATCAAGATGTGAATAATCATAGAAAGTGTATAGTCACAAAGAGTTTTGCGATACTGCGGGAAGAGTGCGGTGACTTGCCCTCTCAAAGACTTATTTCAAGCCTTAATTCGCATGAATAACAAAAAAATAAATTATCAGCTTATGAAAAAAAAATTTACAATTATATTGGCTACATTTTTCTTTTGTTTCTTCAGTCAATTTATTTATTCACAGGACGACTTTTTACATTGTGGCAGCACCGAAGCAATGAACAAAATTTTTATTGCAAATCCGGAATTAAAGCAAGCGTTTCTTGAACGTGAAGAGGTATCGGCATTGCAGGATCAACAAGCCTTTGCAACAGGATATTCTAACAATGTGGGCAAACAATTGCTTCCGATATACACCATTCCTGTTGTATTTCATATTATTCATCTGGGAGGAACCGAAAATATTTCTGATGCACAGGTTTTTGATGCCATGCGAATTTTAAATGAAGACTTTCGAATGCTTAATGCAACAGCAGCAAATACAGTTAGTGCATTTCAATCAGATGCAGCAGATTCTGAGATCGAATTTCGTTTGGCACAAAAAGATCCTAGCGGAAGCTGTACCAATGGAATTGATAGAATCTTATCTGCAGAAACAAATGTTGGTGATGATGGCTCAAAACTCAACCCCTGGCCACGAAGTAAATATTTGAATATTTGGGTGGTAAAAGCCATGAGCAGTGGTGCTGCCGGATATGCCTACCTACCAGGATCTGCTTTCCCTAATACGGTAGATGGAATAATTATTTTATCTGGCTATATTGGAAGTATAGGAACGGGCAATCCTACCAGATCTCATGCCTTAACGCATGAAGTTGGCCATTTTCTTAATCTTTTGCATCCATGGGGTAATAGTAACGATCCTGGAATAGATTGCAGTGGTTCGGATAATGTAAGCGACACACCACCCACAGAAGGCTGGACATCCTGTAATCTTGCAGGTGCAACATGTGGAAGCACCTTAGATAATGTTCAAAACTTTATGGAATACGCCTACTGCCCTACTATGTACACAACAGGGCAAAAAAATCGTATGCGCAATGCATTAACAAGCCCAACCGGCCAAAGGAACAGCTTATGGACAACAACCAATCTGGCAGCAACAGGAGTGAGTTTACCAGCAGTATTATGCAAGGCGGATTTCCAATCAAATAATTTAATTAATACTGTTTGTCAGGGAAATTCTTTAACCTTCACAGACATATCTTGGAATGGAGTGCCAACCTCCTGGAACTGGATTTTTCAGGGTGGTACACCGGCAATATCAACCGATTCTATTCCCGTCATCCAATACAATACACCTGGTGTATATGATGTAGGACTTACTGTTACTAATGGTTCGGGATCAGTAAGCACAAGCAAAACAAGTTTTGTAACCGTTAATTCAACCACTGCAACTTATAACAATACCTTTTATTCTGAAGGATTTGAAGGAAATTCAATTCCGAATACCGATTGGAATATTCGCAACCAATCCCCCGGAGGGAATACCTGGGTGCAAACAACAAGTGCTGGTGCTACCGGCTCTAAATCAGTAATGATAACCAACTCATCTACATCAGATACTTATATTGATGAATTAATCAGTCCATCCATCAATATGACAGCTATCACAGTCAATCATAATTTAACTTTTAAAGTTGCTTTTGCACAAAAAGCCTCTACATCAGTAGATAAATTGCAGGTTTACGTATCAACTAATTGTGGGCTTAACTGGACATTACGATATACAAAATCCGGAGCAGCTCTTTCTTCGGCAGGTATTCAAAGTTCTGCATTTACACCAAATTCAAGTCAATGGACAGAACATCTCGTTTCACTTTCAGGTTATGCGGCTCAAACAAATTTATATTTTATGTTCCGCTTTACAAGTAATGGCGGTAATAATATATTTATTGATGATATTAATATAGGTGGCGTAAATGGTATTGACGATGGTCTCGCAAGCACAATTGATTTTAGTGTATTCCCAAACCCCATAGAAAATAATTCGGTCATTTCTTTCAATATTCTAAATAAACAAAAAGTGGAACTTAAAATTTACGATATACTCGGACGTGAAGTTTCATCACTATTTAATGGTTATTTAAGCGCTGGCGACCACCAATATTCAATTGCAGAAAAAGGGGATCTTTCGCCAGGTGTTTATGTAGTAACACTTTGTATTGACCGTCAACGTTTCACAAAAAAATTAATTGTAAAATAAATCTAATTTGAAAATGTGCAAATTTGAAAATTTATTAATGTAATTTTCAAATTATTAAATTTTCAAATTAACATATTATCAAATCAACCAAATTAATGAATCCGAATATAGATCCCGAAGGCGAAAATTTAAGTTCATCAGAAAAAGAATTTGAGAAAGTATTGCGTCCTGCCGAATTCTCTGATTTTACTGGTCAACACGAGGTGGTGGAGAATTTAAAAATATTTGTACAAGCAGCCAAACTTCGTAGCGAAGCACTTGATCATGTATTGTTGCATGGCCCTCCGGGATTAGGTAAAACCACTTTAGCAAATATCATCGCTTCTGAATTAGGTGTGAATATAAAAATCACTTCAGGGCCAGTACTCGATAAACCTGGTGATCTGGCAGGTTTACTCACAAATTTAGATGAGTATGATGTTTTGTTTATTGATGAGATACATCGTTTGAGTCCCATTGTTGAAGAATACTTATACTCCGCAATGGAAGATTACAAGATCGATATTATGATCGATAGCGGGCCAAATGCACGGAGTGTTCAGATCAAATTAAACCCATTCACATTAGTGGGGGCAACCACTCGTAGTGGTTTATTGACAGCGCCTTTGCGTGCTCGTTTTGGAATTAATTCACGTTTAAATTATTATAATTCTACATTATTAAAAAAAATTATAATACGTGCCGCTAGCATTTTAAATGTTGCGATAACGGATGAGGCCGCCCATGAAATAGCACGCAGAAGCAGAGGTACCCCACGGATTGCGAATGCATTGTTAAGACGTATTCGTGATTTTGCACAAATAAAAGGCAATGGTTCAATTGATATTGAAATTGCTCATATCAGTCTTTCTGCTTTAAACGTAGATAAGAACGGATTGGATGAAATGGACATACGCATACTTTCTACATTGATCGAAAAATTTAAAGGCGGCCCCGTTGGTATTACTACAATATCTACAGCAGTGGGTGAAGAGGCCGGAACGATAGAGGAAGTATATGAACCTTTTTTAATTCAAGAAGGTTATCTAATGCGCACTCCCCGTGGTCGTGAGGCTACAGATCTTGCATATAAACATCTTGGAAAAATTCCACGCGCTCATAAAGGAAGTTTATTTGATATAGAATAAATTATTTTCATCTATTAACATAATATCAATTTCTTCTTTAGGGCTGTCATTATACCCATACAAGCACTTTAATATGATTTTTATCTATGTTAATAAAATAAAATAATTAAATCTTATTTTAATTATTAGGCATTTCCAAAACAAAAAAAATATTTATATCTTTAACACATAATAGTTATTACTAATTATTGGATTCAAATTCCTATTATACAATTTCACAAAAAAATCCTAATCCATTAAAATTCCGTAAACATGAGTGAAGAAAAAAATGATATACAAAATGAAGACGAAGCAATGGACATCACAGAATTTGAAATTTCTGAAACGATTGAAGTAGCTATCGAGATGCAAAGCACTCCTGTTAGAATGAGCAGCGAAGAGTTTGAAGCAAAACTCACAGATTTTTTCACTAAGCACAAGCCATCCAAACTTAAACTTGTATCACGCATTGCTTTTGAATTCAAGGGACAAGAGGCTTTTGTACTTGAACATTTGAACCGAAAATATGTGCTTGGTTTAGCTCCTGAAAAGCAACAAAAAAAGGTAGCACACGCAGCAGCCGGACATGGACACGAACATGATGAGCAACCTAAAAATATAGAATCTCATTCGGCAGGAAAACCAAAATCCAAAAAGAAACTAATTATATTTATTATTATTGGAGTGGTAGTGGCCGGTTTAGGTGTT
>JAIOQD010000211.1 GCA_021413595.1 Bacteroidota bacterium
CAACCAACGAATAAAAGATAGCAAAATCTGATTGGTTGCAAATGGTTGATTTTCAGTTTCTTATGATCGGGTTTGATGTATATTGCTGAAAGTCAATTAGTTGATGTTTTTTTTCTTGTTTATTGTTAACTTTTATTTCAATAATTCAATTCCTTTATCAGTGATCTTTACTAAACGTTCTCTATAAAGAGCACCTACTGCTTTTTTAAATGCTTTTTTACTGATCTGGAATTTTGCCTTAATTTCTTCGGGCGAACTATTATCTGTTAATGCGAGAAAACCTTCATTTTGTTTCATCATATTCAGGATGCGCCATTTTACATCATCCACTAATTCAAATCCACTTTTTTGAAGACTCAGATCTATTTTATTATCCTCACGCACATGTTTTACATATCCTTTAATTTGATCTCCAACACGTATCGCTTCGTAAATTTCATTTTTATAAATTAAACCACTGTAACGATTATTTATGATAGCATTGAAACCAAGGTCGGTTTCGGAATAGATCAAAAGGTCAACAATATCACCATCACGTAATTCAATATTTGTATTTTCAATATATCTGTTCAGTTTTGTAGAAGCCGTCAAACGATTTGTTTCTTCATCCACATATACAAATACCACATAACTTCTGCCGGGTTCTAGTCTTTGGGACTGCTCACGGAAGGGAACAAGAAGGTCTTTGTCCATACCCCAATCCATAAAAGCGCCTACCTGATTCACTTGTTTAGCTTCTAAAAATGCAAAAGTATTGGCAGTTGCATAAGGTTCTATGGTGGTAGCAATTAATCTATCATCCGAATCCCGGAAAACAAATACATTTAATCTATCTCCAATTTTAGTATCCTGAGGTACCCATTTGGTGGGCATTAATATTTCAGTATCACCGTCTTTCAAGTATATACCAAAATCTAATTGTTTAACTACTTCCAGTTCGTTGTATGCTCCTACGTTTATCAATTTGTTTGTGGGTTGTTGGTTGTTTGTTGATAGTTGTTTGTGATAGTTCTTGACTCCTGCTCTTAATTCTTATTCCTTACTCATAACTCATAACTCTCAACGCTTAATTTACTCCTTCTCCTTCATCACGTTTTTTTACACTTTCAAGAATTGATGTAACAATAGAAAGAATAAAGCTGAATAGCAGTGCCCACCAGAATCCATCTACACGAAAGTCGTCAACAAGTTTCGCGGCAAGCAATATCATTAGCGCATTGATCACCAATAAAAAAAGACCGAGGGTTAAAAAAGTTATTGGAATTGTTAAAATAATCATGATCGGTTTAACCACAGCATTTAAAAAAGCAAGTACTGCTGCAACTATCAAAGCTGTAAAAAAACTGTTACCAACAATTTCTACACCCGGTAATAAGTAGGCTGATATTAATACTGCAAGCGTGGAAATTATAAGTTGAATAATAAATTTCATTTTTTGTTGTCTGATTATTTAGTTCTGTAATATATGTGCCATAAATAATATGGATTCTTAAAGTTTATTTTTTAATGATTTTTTTTGAAAAAGATCCAATTTTAATAACATAGACCCCGGCAGCTAAATGATTCAAATTTAGTGTTTCCGGAACTTCATTTTTCATCATTAAAGTTTCACCCAATAAGTTTTGTAATACAAATTTATTGTTTCGGTTTTGAATTTCGATATGCAATAACTCATTTGTAGGATTTGGAAACAGATTGAATAAAGTTATTTCTGATTCAGATTCAAAACCGGTAATAACTATGCCATCCAAATTAATATTGTCTACATAAACAGAATTACCATAATCACCTACATTTGTGAACCTAAACAATAAAAAAGCTGTATTATAATTTAAATTTATTGTTTCTGTACGCCATTGAGAACTTGAGGGATAAAAAGGATTTCCTCCTCCTACCAAAGCAGTTTCTAATTGAGTGCTTCCTTTTGCATATACCCGGGTCCAGCTGGTGCCACAATCAGTAGAAACGGAAACCAACAATGAATCATCACTT